>JBLYYS010000129.1:0-2857 GCA_048550235.1 Acidimicrobiia bacterium
AAGCCCGGCGAGATCGCTGCCGTCGGTCGCGCGCTCGAGGTGAGTTCCGTCGATGTACGCGACCTGCAACTCCGCCACGGCCCGCAAGGAGGCGGAGGTGTTCTCACGCTGTCGGTGCGCCCCGGAGAAGCGGAAGCCTTGCGTGAATCCTTGACGGCGGAAGGCTTCACCCTGGCCGACTAGCCGCGCCGCTCCCCGCCGAAGGCCGGGGAGCAGAAGAGAGTGCGGTCCCGAAGGGGACCGCTCGAATTCGCTAACGGCTAATGGCTAACGGCCAACGGCTGAGCTGCCTGCGAAGCAGTCAGCTCCTACCACTCGCATTGCATGAGGCGGAGGAGGCTGGCCGCGCCGACCAGGATTCCCGTCTCGATGGCGTCCTCGTCAATGTCGAAGGAAGCCGAGTGGAGGTCGACCTTGCGGTCGGGTAGTGCCGAACCCAGGCGCAGGAGTGCACCGGGGACCAGATCCAGAAACCGTGCGAAGTCTTCTGCCCCCATGCTGGCGTGGGTTTCCGCGATGGCCTGGGTACCGAGCACTTCGTGGATGGCGAATTCGACCTCGGATAGCACGCTGGCATCGTTGACGACCGGCGGGATCCCGCGCTGATAGTGGACCTCGGCGCCGGCGCCCAGTGGAGCGACAATGTCGCGGACGAGTGATTGCACCCGATCCGGCATCGCGTCCCAAGTGCCACGGTCGAGAATCCGCACGGTGCCCGTCATCGTCACTTCGGTGGGGATGACATTGTCCGCTTTCCCACCGTGAACCGTTCCAAACACGAGAGACATAGGCGTTCTCGCATCAAGCGTTCGGTTGAGGAGAGTCGGCAGTTCCGTTACGACCCGCCCGGCTGCGTAGACGGCATCAACGGTGTCGTGCGGCCGAGCCGTGTGTCCTCCTGGTCCAGAAATGGTGATCTCGAACCGGTCCGAGGAACTGGTGATTGGACCAATCTTCAGCCCGATCTTGCCCGGCTGGAGGGTCGGATCCATGTGGAAGGCAATCAGCGCGGATACACCTTCTACCGCCCCTTCGCGCACCATATCGAACGCTCCGCCGGGGAAGGTCTCCTCTGCCGGTTGGAAGATGAAGCGAGCCCGCCCTGGCAGCTCTCCGTATTCAGAGAGGGCGAGAGCGATCCCGAGGCCGATCGCAGTGTGACCGTCATGGCCGCATGCATGCATGACACCCGGGTTCTGGGAGACGAATGGAAGATCGTTGATTTCGGTGATCGGCAGGGCGTCGAGATCCGAACGGAAACCAACCATGGTTCCAGCCGTTCCGAGGTCGGCGGTGAGGCCCGTGTGCCCGAGCCGAACCTTCGGCTGGATACCGACATCACGCAAGGTGGCATCGACCAAAGCGGTCGTCACATGCTCTTGATCTCCGAGTTCGGGATTGGCGTGGAGCTTGCGTCGGAGATCGATGGCGGTCGGGGCTACCTCGCGGACGATCTTCTGAAGCCTCTTGGTGTCGGTGTTCATCGAATGCCCTCCTGACCGCGCCGATGCGGTATCAGATCGGCGGGATCGGCTCCAATGGTATCGGTTCCACGCTGGTCACGCGCCATCGGAAGGCGAATCGTCGTAGAAGCTATCCTCGAACACTCGCCGGGCCCTGCGAGTCACCCGCCGGTAGTCCTCTCGTAGATTGCTCACGGAGCCGCCCGGATATCCGAGGGACAGCGCCAACCTGGCGAGTTCCAACGGATCGGTCGGCAGAGAGCCAACGTCGCGCCCGGTCTGAAGGAACAATCGGTTCCTTGCTCTGGTGCAGAACCGATAGGCATCGGAAAGCGCCGAGCCTTCATCCGAATCCAGCAGGCCGATTTCTGTGGCTGCCTGCAGTGCGGACAATGTTGCCTGGGATCTCAGGTTCACAATTCGTGCTCCGTGTTTCATCTGGAGCATCTGAACGAGGAACTCGACATCCACCAGACCACCTTTTCCGAGCTTGAAGTGGAAGTCCGGATCCTCGCCCGGAGGGATCCGTTCCGATTCGATCCGCGCCTTCATCTTGCGTACTTCCAGGATCGTGCCGGAAGAGATCGGGTCTGGGAACGCGTACTCCGCCGCCAGAGCCTCGAATCGGCGGCCGAGGTCCTCGTTGCCTCCAGCGAAGCGAGCCCTGATCAGTGCCTGCCGCTCCCACACCTGGGCCCATTGGTCGTAATACTTGCGATACCCCTCCAGTGAGCGCGCAAGCGGTCCATCTTTGCCCTCCGGCCGAAGTCCGGCATCCACCTTGAAGGCGATTCCCTCCGGCGTCACTTTGCTCAGAGCGGCGCTGAAAGTCTGGGAAAGGGTGTTGGCGGTTGTGCGAGCCGCCGGGTCGTCCATGCCTGCGGGCGCCTCGTATACGAACAGGAGATCGAGGTCGGACGGATAGTCGAGTTCACGCCCTCCCCACTTGCCCATGGCAATTACCGAGAAAGGCAGGTCGGTGGCGCCGTCGCCCAGTTCGTCCCGTGCCAAGGCGAGGCCGGCAGCTACGGCCGCGTCGGCGACGTCTGCCAGTTCTCGGGCTGTCGTACGTTCTCCGGCAAGTTCGAGCAAGTCGCGAGCCAACACCCGCAACACGGCGCTGCGTACGAACCTCCTCAGGGCATTGAGACGGCGGTCGAGTGTGGGACGCAGCATTACGTAGGCGATGGCCTCGGAGGCGATGGCGTCCGGTTCGATTGTGCGGGCGATACGTTCGTCATCTGCCAGTTCCGGGAGGAATCTCGGGATCCGGTCGATGTAGCGACCGGCCACCTTGCTGGATCCGAGCAGATGGCACAGTCTTTCCGCTGCAACCGGGTTGTCTCGCAGAATCCCGACCAGAGCGGTGTTGTCCGTGGTGGACGTAACGAGTA
>JBLYYS010000130.1:0-3752 GCA_048550235.1 Acidimicrobiia bacterium
AGAGATCGAGGTTTCCCCCGGGATACCGGAGTTCTTCGAAGCTACCCGCGCTCATGTCGCCTCCATCCCTGCCTACGCAAAGGAAGGGATTTCGGTCGAGCATTACGTCGTCTCCACGGGCATCCGATCAATGATCGAGGGCAGCAGCATCGCTTCTCACATTGACGGCATCTGGGCGAACGACTTCATCGAAGCACCGGCACCTCCGGGCTACCTCGATCGACTCGACATCAGTGAGGCACCCGGCCAGATCACGCGTCTGGCGTACACGCTCGACAATACCGGAAAGACCAAGGCAATCTTTGAGATCAACAAAGGTGTAAACAAGAATCCACAGATCGATGTCAACTCCCGGATGTCGGAAGAACAGAGACGGGTTCCGTTCCGCCACATGATCTACATCGCCGACGGACCTAGCGACGTTCCGGTCTTCTCGATCCTCAATCAGAATGGTGGCAAGACACTCGGCGTCTACACCACCGATCCCATCAACAACTTCCCGCAGGTCAAACGACTGCAGGAGCAGGGCCGCATCCAGGGGATGGCGAAGGCCGATTACCGCGAAGGCGAAGCAGCCTCGCTGTGGTTGATGGACAGCCTCGACCAGATAGCGAATGAAATCGTCGATGCACGGCAATTCGCCTTCGCGCAGATTCCCCGCGCTCCCGGCCACGTCGACGAAGACTGATAGTCCGTCTCGCGCTATCGGCCCTTGAATTCGGGCAGTCGCTTCGCCAGGAACGAGGCAATCCCCTCGGCGACGTCCTGGGTTCCAAAGCAAATGGCCTGGGCCTGATTCTCTTCCTCGATAGCTTCCTCGAGACTGAGCTCGAATGATCGGTTCACCGTCTGCTTGGCCAGCATCTGAGGAATGGGAGCCGAGGTGGCCAATTGCTCGGCGAGATTCTGGGCGGCTTCGGCGAGGTCCGCATGTCCGACGATATCGAGAACGAGACCGATCTCCTTGGCCTCAGCGGCCTCGACGATGCGTCCGCTCAAGATGAGCTCTTTGGCCCGCTGGATTCCGATCAGTCGAGGAAGAATCCACGTTCCGCCGAAGTCAACCGTGAGCCCCCGCCGAACGAAGATCTCGCTGAAACGGGCGCGCTCGCTGGCGAGAACAAGATCACATCCCAGCGCAAGGTTCATTCCGGCACCAGCCGCTACGCCATCCACCGCCGCAATCGTCGGTTTGCTCAGGCGATGCAGGGCCAGGGCCGCCCGGCCGACGAGTTTCATCCGATCGGCCCGCCCTGCGGCCGATGTCACCACTTCTGGCTCGCCACTCCCGAGATCAGCTCCGGAACAGAAGTCGCCCTCCGCGCCTGTGACTACGAGTACACGCTGGCTCGACAGCTCAAACGCCTCAAATGCGTCTGCCAGCGCTGACCATCCTTGGGGCGGAATGGCGTTCTTCGTTTCCGGCCGGTTGAGCGTGAGCCGGCGGACCGGACCGATGTCGATGGTCTCGATGAACATCACAACAGCCTATCCAAGATCGGTGAGAGGTTTCATCCCCATCGTGCCGCGTGCATACCATGTCTGCTATATGGGTTTCAATCCTTTCCGAGACAGAAGCACAACTCCGCTCGATATCGCCCTCGTGGCGGTGGCGATCACCGTGACGCTGATACTCGTCCTCTGGGCTGCCTTCGGATGAACGAAGCCGTTATTCCGGTTCAGCCCTATGCAACGCGCAAGCAGTACCTCTGTCCCGGCTGCAATGGCACGATTGCACCGGCCACCTATCACGTCGTTGTTGTTCCAATGGAAGCTCCCGACCTACGCCGTCACTGGCACCGCGGGTGCTGGTTCAAAGAGCGCCGTCGCCGGCACGGAAGAGTCTCCTAGGCGACGTCTCTCAACCAGCGGATACCCGCTCCGGCCTCACTCAACGAAACTGCAATCAGATCGATCCGTTGTGCCCGGGGCCGCAATCTGCCGGCAAGCCGGGCAACGGTGGCAGCCTTCACCTCGGTGAAGGCATGCTCGGCGTTCTGAACGGGCCGAGGGTCGTTGATGGTCTTGACCTCAACGACCACCCGACGACCCGAGTCCAGGACCAGGAGATCCAGTTCGCCGCGCCCGACCCGAACATTGCGATCAACGATGGTGATACCGCGGCGCTGAAGAAAAACCGCAGCGATCTGTTCACCGAGGCGTCCCACCTCCCCGCGGCTCAGATCTGAACGCCCGGTTCCAGTTCTTCGATGTTGACGTCCCTGAACGTCATGACGCGCACTTTCTGGAGAAAGCGCGCCGGTCGGTACATGTCCCACACCCACGCATCCTCGAGTTGAATCTCGAAAAAGATCGAACCGTTCGACTCCTGCTTCGTGACGTTGACTTCATTGGCAAGGTAGAAGCGACGCTCGGTCTCGACGACGAATCGAAACATCGGAAGCACGTCCCGATACTCCTTGTAGATCTGGAGTTCAGCTTCGGTTTCGTATCTTTCGAGATCTTCTTCGTGCATTCACAGACTCCTCTGTGTGCCGGGGGTCACGATCATAACCCCACATAAGGGTTGTACCGGGCGGTAGTGACGGATTCGTCAGAGCGAACCGAAACGACCAAAAGGCCAGAGGAGCACAAAAGCCCGACCGACGATCGTTTCCTGGGGAATGGCCCCAAACTTCCGGCTGTCGTGGCTGGAACCCCGATTGTCGCCCATGACAAACACCATTCCGTCGGGGATCGTCTGGGGACCGAAGTCCTGCATGATCACGCCGGGCGAGAGGTAGGGCTCATCAAGGATTGTTCCGTCAATGAGGACGCTGTTGTCACGGATCTCAATCGTCTCGCCCGGCAGCGCCATCACCCGCTTGATCAGATCGTCCGGAACGAGAGCCGTCTG
This sequence comes from Acidimicrobiia bacterium, assembly GCA_048550235.1. GTDB lineage: Bacteria > Actinomycetota > Acidimicrobiia > Spongiisociales > JAHEDJ01 > JAHEDJ01. The sequence goes on from JBLYYS010000130.1 coordinate 2,858, forward strand.
AATACCAAGAGATTCCTTGACGGCCCGCCACGCCGCGGTGATGAAAGGCTCGTCGTTGCTCGCGGCCGCGAAAGGTGAATCGAATACGACGATGTCTCCCCGCTCGGGATCCCCGAACGCATAACTGAGTTTGTTGACCATCACCCGATCATCCACCTCGAGAGTCGGAATCATCGACCCGGATGGAATGAAGAACGCCTGCACGAAGAATGTCTTGATGAGTACCGCAACCACCAAGGCGATGACGATCAAGATCGGCAGTTCGACCAGGAAGGAAACGAGACCGCCCTTCCTCTTGTGTTTTCCGCGGGACCGTTGCTCTAACGGTTGAGCTTCGAGATTGGCTCGAGGTTGCGGTGCATCGGCAAAAGGATCGGCGTCGAAGGGGTCGGTCGACGACCGGTCGGCACGGCTATCGCCGGACACCGGATCGACGTCCTCGGTCACCGTGAGCCCTCATCTCCGGCGTGAACCGGAAGGGCGGGCACTAACGCTGCTCTTTGATTCGGGCGGCCTTACCGACCCGATCGCGCAGGTAGTAGAGCTTCGCGCGGCGAACGTCTCCGCGCCTCAGTACCTCGATCTTCTGGATGATCGGTGCATGCACCGGGAAAACACGCTCCACGCCTACACCGAAACTCATCTTCCGCACAGTGAAGGTTGCGCGCAGGCCACCGCCGTCGCGTGCAATGACAACGCCTTCGAATGCCTGCACACGCTCACGGCCGCCCTCGACCACACGAACGTGCACGCGAACGGTATCGCCGGCTTTGAACTCGGGGATGTCGTCGCGTAGATACGCGCTCTCAACCTGGTCAAGTTTGTTCATTAGGAAACTCCTTGGGACGCGCCGGACGACCGCACGGCGGCTAGGCATTGTATACCGACCCGGTCC
>JBLYYS010000131.1:0-3070 GCA_048550235.1 Acidimicrobiia bacterium
GCAAGGCCCCGCAGAAGCGCCGCGCTCAGCAGAAGCCAGGCGAGAAGAAGCCACTATGGAAGAGGCTGTGGACGTTCCTGGGTGAGGTGAGGATCGAACTGAAGCGCGTGTCATGGCCGACACGCACACAGATGGTCGCGTTCACCACTGTGACCCTGATCACCACGACGGCCGTCACGCTCTACATCTTTGGCCTCGATTTTGGATTCGGTAAGGGCATCCTTTGGCTCCTCGAGCGAGGGGGCTAACGATGACGATCGCCGAGACTCCTGAAGAGACCCCGGTAGCACCAGGGGCCGACACGCCTGAGATTGAGACTCCGGAGACTGACTCCCCCGGGGCCGACGCCCCCGACGTTGAAGTCGCCGCCGACGAGTCCGTCGACGAAGTGGCAACCGAGGAGGTTGCTGCGGAAGTCGGATCAGACGAGACCTCCGTTGAGGTAGTGGCCGAAGAGAAGCCCCTGAGCCCATACGACCTCCCGGGCGACTGGTACGTCGTTCACTCATACTCGGGGTATGAGAACAAGGTGAAGCTGAACCTCGAGACCCGCTCCAAGTCAATGCACATGGAGGACCTGATCTACGAAGTCGTCATTCCGATGGAAGACGTAGTCGAGATCAAGAACGGCAAGAAGGTCACTGTCCCTCGCAAGATGTTCCCGGGATACATCCTCGTGCGGATGCACCTCGATGATGATTCCTGGTACGCGGTTCGCAATACCCCCGGCGTAACCGGGTTCGTCGGTTCGGCCAACAAGCCGGTACCGCTGTCCCGTCGCGAAGTAGAGCGATTCCTAGGCGTCAAGGAAGAGGAAGACAAGAAGGCGCCTCGCTACAAGCCATCCTGGGAGACGGGCGACAGCGTCCGAGTTCAAACCGGACCCTTCGCCGACTTCAACGGGATCATCGAAGACATCAATTTGGATCAGTCCAAGGTCGTGGTGTTGGTCAACATCTTCGGCCGGGACACTCCGGTAGAACTCAACTTCGAGGACATCATCAAGAATTAGTTGTCAGTCGTCGGTCTTCGACTCTCAGTCACTGCTCAAGTCCGAGATTCGATCGCTTCTGACCGACACACGAGACAACCGATAACCAAGAACCGATTACTGATAACTGAGGACTGAAATGGGTCGCAAAAGACTAATGACGCGGCTGAAGCTTCAGATCCCGGCCGGGCAGGCGAGTCCTGCTCCGCCCGTGGGTCCGGCGCTCGGCCAGTATGGCGTCAACATCATGGATTTCGTGAAGGCGTACAACGACGCGACATCGTCGCAAATTGGCACGATCGTTCCCGTCGAGATCTCGATCTTCGAAGATCGTTCGTTCTCGTTCATCACGAAGACTCCGCCTGCCGCGGTGCTTCTACGCCAGGCCGCTCGGATCGAGAAGGGTTCACCGGAACCGCATCTCGAGAAGGTCGGGTCTGTGACCCGGGATCAGGTACGGGAGATCGCCGAAACGAAGATGGTTGACCTCAATGCCAATGACATTGACGCAGCCATGAAGATCGTCGAAGGCACAGCGCGTTCGATGGGTCTGTTGGTGGAGGGCTGAGCCTTCCACCAAGCCATTAGCCATCAGCGCTCAGCCACCAGCCAGAGGATTGGACTGATCGCTGAAGGCTGATTGCTGAAAGCTTGACAACTGGGAGGTCTTTGCATCAGGCACAGGCCGCTAGAACCACAGGAGAAGAAGATGCCTAGTCACGGCAAACGTTATCGCGATCTCGAGCAACGGTTCGATCGCCAAACCACCTACACCCCCGAAGAAGCCGTCGAGTTCGTGCGGATGTTCGCGAACGCCAAGTTCGACGAAACCATCGATTCCGCCTTCAAGCTGGGAATCGATCCCCGCCAGGCCGACCAGATCGTTCGTGGAACGGTCAGCCTTCCCAACGGGACCGGACAGACCGTTCGCGTTGCCGTGTTCGCTCAGGCCGACAAAGCCCGCGAGGCCGAAGCGGCAGGAGCTGATGTGGTCGGCGGGAAAGAACTCGCGGAAGCGATCGCCGGCGGATCCACACTGGATTTCGACATCGCAATCGCCACCCCGGACATGATGTCCGAAGTCGGCAAGCTGGGCCGGGTGCTAGGACCCCGAGGTCTCATGCCCAACCCGAAGGCCGGAACCGTGACCGTTGACGTTGCCAAAGCGGTCCAGGAATTCAAGGCGGGCCGCATCGAGTACCGAAACGACCGGTTTGGAAACGTGCAGGTTCCAATCGGTAAAGCTTCGTTCGAGACCGAGGCGCTGGTCACCAACCTCGGCGCCCTCGCTGCCGAACTGCAGAGAGTCAAGCCGGCCGCGGCCAAGGGTCGTTACTTCCGGAACCTGTCGATCTCATCGACGATGGGGCCGGGCATCAAGATCGACACCGGGCGCCTCGACGACCTGATTGCGGAAAGCAAGTAGGGCCGAAGGCTGAGCCTTCGACCCGGCCATTGGCCATTGGCCCTTAGCCATTAGCCATTAGCCAATTCGAGACGGCCCCTTCGGGGGCCGTCCGCTTTACCTTGTTGAGTTGCGGGCTGCGCGCCTCTGGCTGGCAGCTGATGGCTGATTGCTGGTAGCGCGAAGCACGGAGAGGAGGGGGTTCCGCTGAGAGCGCCAATGCTGCTCGTTCGGCGCATGGGCCGGGCCGGTGAACGCTAGGTGTCACCGAGGGTTACCCGTTGAATGCGACGGTGGCAGGGTAGGGGCTGCACCGTCACCGGGTTTCACCCGGGCCGTGTTCTCAGTTGCGGATAAGGGCGGTCAGGTCAACTCACCCGTCGTTACGAAACCCCCTGTGGGTGTCTCTCCGTGTCAGCACTATCGCGCATATGCCGCAACTTGGCTAGGAGAAACTCTGAGGGTGGCAGCGATCGCGCGGACAGAGAAGCGGCGCGGTACCTAGTACCTGATACCTAGTACCTGATACCTCCCGCCCCAACTTGCTGTTCCCCACGAGAAGGCGTACGCTCGCGCCCAACAACTCCAACCTCGGTTCTGAGACCGCCGGTGCCAAATGGCTCAAAGGGTTCGCCCGCCTGCGTAGGCCGCCTCCTTAGAGGTCCCCTGTCTCC
>JBLYYS010000132.1:0-16148 GCA_048550235.1 Acidimicrobiia bacterium
AGCCAACGGCTTCGGGTGACCACCGCTCGCAAAGCAATCTGTGCCGTCCTGGCGGAGAGCGAGGGCGAACACCTGACGGCGATCGACATTCAGCATCTAGCTTCGAAGCGAGCCGGTGTGAGTATCGACCAGTCAACGGTTTACCGGACTCTCGAAGTGTTCGAAGGCCTCGGCAGGTTGCATCATGTCCACCTGGGGCACGGCCCGGGGATTGTGCACCTCGTTGAAGACAGAGACCATCACCACCTGGTATGTGAATCCTGTGGCAGATCGGTGGATGTGCCGATCGAGGATGTCGAGGACGTCTTCGATTCTCTAGGTAGTCGTTACGGGTTTGCTCCCAACTCCGTTCATTTTGCACTCGTGGGCACCTGTGATGACTGCGCGCGAGTACAGCGCAGCTCGTCCTAGGATGTCCGGGATGCGACGCATTGTGATGGTCCTGCTGGCTTTGAGCCTCTTTGTTGCCGCTTGCGGTGGAGCCGCGGATACCACCGGCACGACCGGCGCTGGGGTTGATTCCACTGCGGCGGAGCCGGCCGTGACCTCAACCTCCCCCGCACCGACCACCGGAGATACTGTGGACACACCCTCGGCAACCGAAAGCACGGTGGAACAACCACCGGCGACGGCGGCCGCTACCGATTTCGACGGCCCGGTCGCGGCAGATTTCTCGATCGATCTCAATGCAACCGGTACGTTCACGCTGAGCGAAGAGACTCGACCTGTGTACCTGGTCTTCTGGGCCGAGTGGTGAGGAACCTGTCGACGGGAGTTGCCCGTCGTTGATGAAATCGCCAAGGAGTACGGAGACGACATCGCTTTTGTTGCCGTCGCGTGGAAGGGGACCTACGACGACACCGCGGAGCAGGCGGCCAGGCTCCTGCAATCGGGCAAGGTCGACTGGGCGCTGGATGATGACGCTGAGATCTTCAGTCTGTACGGAGTGCCCTATCAGCCGGTGTCCTTCTTGATCACCGGCGATGACAAGGTGTTCGACACTTGGCCCGGAGTCCGGGACGAAGCTGCAATCCGTCAGGCGCTGGACTCTCTGCTGGATCTGTGATCCATTCGAGTACCGCGTTGTAGGCGGTTCGATCGTCCTGTAGCGCGGGTACCGCCTGGCTCTCTATACTTGCAAGTGGGTTGCAATAAGGGTGTAGAGGAGCAGCGGTGCACATTCCCGATGGTTTCATAAACGGAGCGACATCGCTCGGTGCTGGAGTGGTCGCCGTTTCGGGTGTTGGCGCCAGCCTTCGCAGGGCCGGGAGGCTCCTTCAGGACCGGCAAATCCCGCTCGCCGGTCTGATCGCCGCTTTCATTTTCGTTCTCCAGATGCTCAACTTTCCGGTTGTTGCCGGAATGAGTGGACACCTACTCGGCGGAGCGCTGGCCGCAGTCCTCATTGGCCCCTGGATCGGCATGGTGGTCATGTCGGTCGTCGTCATCGTCCAGGCGTTGCTGTTCGCCGACGGCGGGATCAGCGCTTTGGGGCTCAATATCATCAACATGAGCCTGTTGACCGTCATATCCGGTTGGTTCTTCTTCCGGTTGGTGATGGTGGTGCTTCCCAAGCACGCTTCGTCGGTGCTGCTCGCCGGAGCCGTTGCGGCGTGGGCTTCTGTCTTGGTTTCATCTTTGGGTTTTGTTGCTGAGTATGCCCTCGGGGGACAGGGTGGTGCCTCCCTGCCGGCGGTTTTGGCGGCGATGTCGGGAACCCATGCCCTGATAGGGATAGGTGAAGCTCTGATCACAGCCGGAATACTCGGTTCGGTAATGGCGGTGCGTCCCGATCTAGTCCAAGGTGCTCGCCTCTACGGTCTCAAACATGCCGCCGATGCGGCCCTCAGTCGTCGGGCCGTCACCGGGCTAGTAGTAGGAGGCGTTGCCGTTGCGGTGCTGCTGGTGACCGTTGTGGCGCCGCGGGCTTCGGGCGATCCCGACGGTCTCGAACGGGTCGCAATCGATCAGGGATTTGCCGAGTCCGCCGATGATCATGCCCTGGAGGATTCTCCGCTGTCGGGCTACGACGCGACCGTCGGTGAAGACGATCAGGTGGGAACCATCATTGCCGGTCTGGTCGGATTGGGAATCACTTTCCTCGTTGCCGTGAGTCTCGTTTGGGTTGCTCGCCGCCGACGCCAAAGAGTGGACATCGCTTGAGCGGTACCCATACGCATGCGCTGTTCGTCCACGGACATTCGCGCCTGCACATGCTTCCTTCATCGGTCAAGCTTGTTGCTCTGGGCGTCTTCGTTTTGGCGGTCGTCCTAACGCCACGGGAAGTGTTCTGGGCGTTTGGAGTCCACGCGCTGCTGGTGGTGGCAGCCATGAGGGTTGCCGGCCTGCAACCCGGATTCGTAGCCAAACGACTGCTGATCGAGGTGCCGTTCGTCTTGTTTGCCTTCGCCTTGCCCTTCGTAGCGGGCGGTGAGCAAGTCGAAGTATTTGGCACCGACCTGTCCCGGGAAGGCCTTTGGGGAGGTTGGAACATCATTGCCAAGGGAACGCTCGGCCTGGCAGCATCGATAGTGCTGACTGCGACGACGACGGTTCCAGATATTCTTGCGGGTCTCGACCGGTTGAAGGTTCCCCGCCTGATCACTTCGATCGCCGGATTCATGGTCCGCTACCTGGACGTTATCGCGGGAGAAATGCACAGAATGCGACTGGCGATGTTGTCTCGGGGTCATGACCCCCGGTGGATCTGGCAGGTGAAGGCCTATGCAACCTCGGCGGGCGCCCTCTTCATCCGTTCGTACGAGCGGGGCGAGCGTGTCTACTACGCGATGGTTGCGAGAGGATTCGAAGGGCACATCCCGGCGCTCGCCGTCGATCGGGTGCCTGCTGCAGATTGGGTACGGGCACTCGCGCTGCCTGCCGCCTCAGCAAGCGCAACGGCCCTGGCGTTTCTCGCATGAGTGTCCCGGCCCTGGCTGTCGAGGATCTCAGCTACCGGTATCCGGATGGCACGGAGGTACTACGAGAGGCCACGTTTCACATTCATCCCGGCGAGCGGGTAGCCCTTCTCGGACCCAACGGTGCCGGGAAGACGACACTTGTGTTTCATCTGAACGGGATCTTTCGTCCGGATTCCGGGTCGGTGACGGTTGCGGGGTTGCCGCTCGAGGACGAGCATCTGAAGGAGATCCGACGCCGGGTGGGTGTCGTGTTCCAGGATCCCGATGATCAGCTCTTCATGCCGACCGTTAGGCAGGATGTTGCATTTGGGCCCGCCAACTACGGCGTGGAAGGCGATGAACTGGATGCGCTTGTTTCCGCTGCCCTCAGCGCGGTGGGCATGTTGGAGGTGGCGGATCGCCCGCCCCACCACCTCAGCGTTGGGCAGCGCCGGCGTGTGGCAGTGGCGACAGTGCTGGCGATGCAACCCGAGATTGTCGTTCTCGATGAGCCGTCTTCGAACCTGGATCCTGCCTCACGGCGTGAACTGGCCGACATCTTGACGGCACTCGACATCACGATGCTGATGGTTACGCATGACCTGCCCTACGCCTATGAGCTATGCCCGCGCTCGCTGGTGATGAATGAAGGGCGCATAATCGCCGACGGGCAGACATCCGACATTCTTTCAAACACGGCGCTGATGAAGGCAAATCGCCTGGAGCTGCCGCTCGGCTTCCAACCCGGGTTCGGTAGCCTGGAATGATCGCAGTCCAGTACCCATTCGCGCTGACATGACTATTGGAGACCGGATCACCGCAGTCGTATTTGACCTCGGGGGAGTTCTTATCGACTGGAGCCCCGAGTACCTCTATGAGGACCTCATTCCTCACAGTGGGGAGCGACTGTCCTTCCTGACCACCGTATGTACTCCGGAGTGGAATCACTTGATGGATGCCGGCCGATCAGTTCCCGAAGCCGTTGCTGCTCTCGCTGAGGAACACCCGCAGAGTGCGGACTTGATCCACGCCTGGTGGCAGAGATGGCCGGAGATGCTCGGCGGGGATTACCCGAGAACCGTGGCCATCGCCCGTGAGTTGTTCGACAAGAAGCTATCGATATATGCACTGACGAACTGGGCAGCCGAAACCTGGCCGTATGCGATGGACCGGTTTCCGTTCCTCTCAGCATTGTTCGAGGGAATCGTGGTTTCGGGCGACGAGGGGCTGGCAAAACCCGACGCGGCGATCTTCCGTCTCCTCGCCGACCGATACGGTCTCGATCCGAAGCGGACGGCTTTCATCGACGATTCGGAGGCCAACATCGAGGTGGCAACCGAGCTTGGATTCCACGCGCACCAATACATCGGTGCCGAGCAGCTGCGGAACTGGCTAGTCGAACACCAGCTCATCGACGGAACCGCGAGCTAGCGCGCCGCGACGATCTCGTCGATGATTTCGTCGGTATGCTCACCGAGACCCGGTGCCGGACGGATCTGTCCACCCGCACGCAGCGGACCTTGTACGATTCGGTAGCTCCCCTCAGCCGTTTCAACCTCGGCGACCATTCCGGTCTCTGCAACGTATGGCATCGAAATAGCCTGAAGCAAGGTGTTGAGTGGTGCGTGCGGGACTCCGTTCGCGCTGAGTCGGGCGAGCGCCTCCTCAGTGGAGAACCGCGCTACCGCTACTTCAATTGCGGTGTTCACCTCTTTGCGGGCGGGTGTCCGTTGAGCGTTGGTGCGGAGATCATCTCTTTCTGCGTACTCGTCGATCTCCAACGCCTCGCACAGGAGTGGCCAGAACTTGTCGCCGATGACCGCGATCACGACCCAGCCGTCCGATGTCGCAAAGGCCCGATAGGGAACGATGTTGTGGTGCCCGGATCCGACAGGACCGGGGTCGACCCCGGTTCCCATCGCAGAGGTCGACATGTAGGTGAGCAGTGACATGGCCGAATCCAGGAGTGGGACCTCGAGGTGGCGCCCCTTGCCGTCCCGGAGGCGAGCCGAGAACCCGGCGACTGCCGCCAGTGCGCCCCATAGCCCGGCTGCGAGGTCTGCGATCGGAACTCCTGCTCTGGCCGGCGATCCACCCTCATCGCCGGTGAATGACATCATGCCGCTCTCTGCTTGTGCCACCAGATCGAGCGATCCTTCCGCCGCGCGGTTGCTGTTTCTTGCATAAGCAGAGATCGTCGTGATGACCAGATGAGGATGCCGTGTGAGGAGATCCTTCGGTTCGAGTCCCAGCTTTGCTGCGGCCGCGGGGCGATAGTTCTCAATCACGATGTCGGCTGATTTGAGAAGCATCTCCAAGGTGTCCGAGTCGGAGACTGTGGTCAGATCCAGAACCATGCCCCGTTTGCCGGTGTTGAGAGAAGAGAAGTACAGAGATCTTCCGTTGACGAAGGGTCCGATCCCTCTGGCGATGTCTCCCTCGGGTGGTTCGACCTTGATCACATCGGCACCCATCTCAGCCAGGATCTGACCGGCGAACGGTCCGGCTAGGACCCGGGACAGATCGATGACCCTCACACCATCGAGCAATCCGCTCATGATGTGGTGATACTGCCGGAAGTGATTCTCTGTGACATTCGCACTCCTAGCTATATCCAACGGGAGTGGTCGGATGCTAGCTGCGGGTCGAATCGCCGAATCCATCGTCGCCGCCGGAATTGGTTGTCGGACGACCTATTCTCCTGGGCGTGCGTTCCCTGGAAGTCACCTTTGCCCTGCTGACCGTTCTCGCCGCATTCCTTCCACGCGGTTGGAAGGGCGTTCGGGTAGCGGCGGGAATGGCGCTCTTACCCGTGGGCGTCCTTCACCTCATCATCGAGGCCTGGCGATGGCAGATGGTTCCGTTGTACCTGGTCGGATCGATCCTTTTCGGGGTAGCTGCCTGGGAGATGCTGAGTCCTGCAGGCGAACGAGCCGGCGGTTCTGTGCTTCTTCGTTCTCTCGGAGTGATCGGGATGGCTGCCATCGTGACGATTCCGGCCGCAGTGCCGATATGGGAGTTGCCGGAGCCGACAGGTGCGTACGGAATAGGCACGGTTAACACCGTCATCGGCGACGTCAATCGGGAGGACCCGTACGATCTGAATGGCGGTCCCAGGCGTCTGGTCGTCCAGGTCTGGTATCCCGCCGAGGTCAACGGACGGTCTGATGCCGAGCCGTGGTTGTCGAGTCTCGACGTCGTGGGTCCGTCCATTGCCACCGCCTTCGGATTCCCTGCGTTCGCGTTGAGTCACGCCGACCTGATCGACTCGCACAGCTATCAGCAGGCCGGAGTGGCAGGAGCATCCGAGTTCCCGGTCGTTGTGTACTCGCACGGGTGGACGGGCCTACGGACGAATGGCCTTGATCAGATTGAGGCACTGGCCAGTAACGGGTTCATCGTGGTGGCCGCCGACCACACATACGGCTCTGCCGCCACCGCGTTTCCGAACGGGGAACTGGTCGTTTATGAACCCTCTGCTCTACCCGAGTTCGGTTCGGTGCCCGATGACGAGTACGACGAGGCGGCCCTGCTGCTGGTCGCCACCTACGCGGATGACCTGACCTTCATCCTCGATGAACTCGAGCGACTGAATCGAGACCCGGGTTGGCTGCTTGCGGGTCGGCTCGATCTGAATCGAATCGGCATGTACGGGCATTCCACAGGTGGGGGAGCGGTCGTTGCCGCCTGCGCTGTCGATGACCGGTGTGACGCGGCCGTGGGTCTCGATCCGTGGGTCGAGCCAGTCGACTCCACCGTTTTGGAGGCGGGAATCCAAGTTCCGTTCCTGGCGATTCGGAGTGAGGAGTGGCTCGAGTACGACAACGATCCGGTGTTGCAGGAGTTGGCTAGACGATCGTCTCAGACAGATCTGTTGGCGTTGATAGGTGGGGGCCACCAGGACTTCACGGTGCTTCCCCGATTCAGCGCTGTGTCGGCCCTGCTCGATGTGAAGGGGACCATTGATTCGGATCGCGCATCGGAGATCATCAACACATATCTTGTTCGATTTTTCGATGCCGAATTGAACGAGGGGCCGGACTTGTCGTCCGACCCCCTGTTCGATGAAGTGTGTGTGGGCTCTTGTTGAGCCCAATCATCAGTTTCAGTGGTTGGGAATCAGCGGGCAGAGGAAGGCCGCACCGGTGTCTGGGGCTCCAACGATTACATCGCCTGCCACGGCTGCGGCGTGGATGTCTGCATAGGAGTTCAGTTCATAGGGGGTTACCCCTTCCGCCCAGTCAACCGGGGTTGGCAACCAGCGGCCGCCGTTGTAGTCCGAGTTGCCCGGAGCTGCCTCTGCAACTGGGTTCTGGCCGGGCACCATGAACAGCTTGTCGTAGCTGGACTCGTTGCCGTTGTACTTGAGGCCGTTCTGGAGGATGGTTCCGTATAGATCGCCGTCCGCCCAGATGAGATCGCCGATAATGGGAGAGCCCTTCTCTCCGCCTCTCGCCGCCGAGGCGGGGGCCGCAATGAGGCCGATCGCCAACAGTGCGACAACCGCAAACACGATGGTCCTTCGCATGGTTCTTCCTTTCCTCGCCGGTAGGTCCGACTCCCACACGTTGACGTGTCCTCCTTGCAGCGGGGGAACGGCTAGCGAAACAGGCGCGAAACTCGACCCCCATAGCGTGCTCCCATGGGATCTGGCACTTACGATGTACCCATGACCCGGAATGAAGGACAAAGCAGAGTGCTGGTTGTCGACGACGAGCCGATGGTCAGGGAAGTGGTGACTCGGTACCTGGAGCACGATGGCTTTCTGGTGACGGCCGTCGACAACGGCCGCGATGCGCTGGCTGCCGTCAAGTCTTCCGCCCCCGATCTGATCATCCTCGACATCATGCTTCCTGAGGTCGACGGACTCGATGTTCTCACCCAGCTTCGGATGTCTGGCGACGTGCCGATCATCATGCTGACGGCCAGGACTTCGGAAGCCGATCGGATTCTCGGTCTCGAGTTGGGAGCGGACGACTACGTCAGTAAGCCGTTCTCGCCCCGCGAACTGACGGCCAGGGTGCGTTCGGTTCTTCGCCGTAGCTCCAGGGAGGATGGTCACCGGCGTCTCGAGTTCGATGACCTCGAGATCGATATCGATAGTCGTGAGGTCAAGGTTTCAGATGCGGTCGTTGACCTCACGGCTCGCGAGTTCGACTTGTTGGCGTTCCTAGCCGGATCGCCCCGCCAGGTCTTCTCCCGTGCCCAGTTGCTCGGCCAGGTCTGGGGCTCATCTCCCGACTGGCAGGACCCCGCGACCGTCACCGTGCACGTCCGGCGGGTCCGGCAGAAGATCGAGAAGGATCCGGACAATCCGGAGCGGTTGATCACTGTACGCGGTGTTGGATATCGGTTCGAACCGTGAGATTACTCATACCTCTGGCCGCTCTGGTGGTGGCCCTGGTTCTCTTGATCACCGAGGCGACTATGCAGCCGACCTCGGCGGATCGTGCTCTCCTCTACGGGATATTTGCCGGGGCGGCGGTGATGACGCTGCTGGTTGGGTGGCGATTGCCCGCCCTCACCCGGAAGTTCCACACTCTGCGGACGACATTGCAGATAGTGGGACTGGCTGCGGTCGTTATCGCCGCGGCCGCGGTTTCGGTGTCGGCCATCACCATGTTCCTCTCGACGCACGACTTGCGGCTCGTTTTGGTGGCTCTTCTGCTCGGGGTTGGTTTGGGTGTCGCTCTGGCTGTAACGGTCACTCGCCCGCTGGCGGCCGATCTGGCCGATCTGGCCGCTACCGCCGGCCGTGTTGGTGCCGGAGACCTTTCTGCCAGGACCACCATCGAACGCGCAGATGAGGTGGGGGAAGTTGCCAAGGCAATGGATGGAATGATCGACGAACTCGTCGAGGCGCGTCGCCTGCAAGAGCAGTCGGATACGGCCCGCAGGGAGTTCCTGGCTGCGGTGGGCCACGACCTTCGAACACCCTTGACGTCGATGCGGGCGGCGGTCGAGGCTCTACAGGACGGACTGGCTCCGGATCCGGAGCGCTATCTCCAGTCGGTGGTCACCGATCTCGATTCTCTCGCCGTGCTGATCGACGACCTCTTCGAGCTTGCCCGTCTCGAGGCAGGTGATGAACCGGTAAACCAGACGCCCCTCGAGTTGTCAGTCGTGGCTGCCGACGTGGCCAACGCCATCGCACCTCTGGCAGAACGCAGATCCGTTGTGATCGAGGTCAGAGGATCCTCCATGGTGGCTGCCAGCGAATCAGGCATGATCCGGGTGATCAGGAACCTCGTCGACAACGCGGTTCGGCACTCACCCGAGGATGGTGTCGTCACCATCGAGCTGCGCAGCGACGAAGGCTCATCATCCGTGACCGTCCGCGACGAAGGTAGCGGTTTCCCAGCCGATTTCCGTGAACGGGCCTTCGACAGCTTCTCTAGAGCCGACGCGGCGCGGCGGCGCGGCGGTGCCGGGCTAGGCCTGGCCATTGCCAGGGCGATCGTCGAGGCTCACGGTGGAACGATATCAATCGATGAATCTCCAGGTGGATCCGTCACCTTCGTACTCCCCTCAATCGATCCGCCGATCGCCCAAGAATCAACAGAATCGCTCCCAAGGCGCTAACTTTGGTGTTTACAGCGCGGTGGGAGCCGTGCTTGATATTGGAGGAAGGGACTAGATGAGACATTCACTGAAACTCGTTGTCCTCTTCTTGGTGTTCGCGATGATTGCCGCCGCCTGTGGCGACAGCACTTCCGACACCACAGAAGGAGACACCCAAGACACAGCGGCCCCGACAACGGCGCCGCCGGAGACGACTCCGCCGGAGACGACCCCACCGGACACGACACCGCCCGATCCCGCCTTTGAGGGCTATGTCCTCGACGCCGGTGGTTGTGACTACGGCGGCCGTGTCGAGAAGATCAGCGCCCTGGACGAGTTCACCGTCGAGTTCGACCTGTGCGGTCCGCACCCGGCGTTCCTGGCCCAGATCGCTTTCGGCGTATTCGGCATTCAGCCTGAAGAGCATCTGGCCAACACCGGCGGTGCACCGCTCGACAACCCGGTCGGTACCGGTCCGTACGCACTCAGAGAATGGGTTCGCGGTGATTCGGTCGTCTTCGATCGGTTCGATGACTACTACGGCGTTCAGCCGGCTCATGAGACACTCGTCCTGAAGTGGGCTACTGAGAGCGCCGGACGGCTTCTCGAGCTGAACTCGGGCACGGTTGACGGAATCACGTTCCCGGCTACTGAGGACCTCGACGGTATCGATGCCGACCCGAACCTGACCCTGCTCCCCAAGCCAGAGCCGAACATATTCTACGTTGGGTTCACGAACACCTTTGAGCCGTTCGACAACGTCGACGTTCGCAAGGCGATCGGCATGGGAATCGACCGCCAGCGGATCGTGGACATTTTCTATGCTCCGGGCTCCGAGGTTGCGTCTCATTTCACTCCTTGCTCCGTTGTAGGTGGTTGTGAAGGTGACTCGTGGTATGACTTCGATGCGACTGCTGCCAAGCAGTTGCTGGCCGATGCCGGGTATCCCGACGGATTCTCGACATCGATCTTCTACCGCGACGTGACTCGCGGTTACCTGCCGACACCCGGTGACGTAGCAGCCGACATCCAGACTCAGCTGAGAGAGAACCTGGGTATCGAGGCGGAAATCGTTCAGATGGAGTCGGCGGAGTTCATCCAGGCCTGCTCTTCGGCAGGAACCTGTGACGGAATCCACTTGTTGGGCTGGACGGGCGACTACCCGCACGTCACCAACTTCCTCGATTTCCACTTCGGCGAGGCCGTAATGCAGTTCGGCGATTCCCACCCGGAGATCTACGAACCGCTGCAAAGAGCAGCTCAAATGGTTGACCCGGCTGAGGCTGCTCCGGTCTACGAAGAGGCGAACAACGCAATCAAGGACCTCGTACCGATGGTGCCGATTGCACACGCAGGCGCCTACTTCGCGGCCAGTGCCGCGGTTGACGGCGTGAATGCTCCACCGTGGGGCCATGTGCAGCTCAATCTGTGGGACAACGGCAGCGATACGCTGGTCTTCATGCAGGGCAACGAGCCGATCTCGTTGTACTGTGCGGATGAGAGCGACGGTGAGTCGCTGCGTGCGTGTGGCCAGGTCGTTGAGGCTCTGTACTCATACGACACCGAAGGCAACGTGCGTCCCCAGTTGGCCACCGAGTGTGTCCCCAATGACGATCTGAGTCTGTGGACTTGTTCACTTCGTAGCGGAGTGACCTTCCACGACGGCACGTCGTTCGACGCCAACGATGTTGTGACGTCGTACACGGCCGGCCTCGACGCATCCAGCCCGCTCCATGTCGGCAACGCCGGCGTGTGGGACTACTACGACTACCTCTGGGGTTTGATCAACGTCGAGGGCTAATACCTTTCGACAATGAACCCTTGGAAGGGGGAGGCGCTAGGCGCCTCCCCCTTCTCTTATAGCGTCTGTCGTCAACGTGATGCACCGGCCGCATCACAACCCTCTAAGATCCCCTGACCAATGCTGAGCTATATCGTCCGACGAGTCCTGCTGGCCATCCCCGTCCTGATCGGGATCGTCATGGTCGTCTTTCTTCTGATCCGGGCGATCCCTGGCGACCCTTGCACCTCGCTGATGGGGGAGCGCGCTACAGAGGAGGCCTGTGCGATCTTCAACGAGGCCAATGGTCTCAATGAGCCCGTATGGATACAGCTGGGCATCTACATGAAGAGTGTGGTGACTCTCGATCTCGGCGAGTCAATAAGGTTCTCTCGTCCTGTGAGCCAGCTACTCATCGAGCGCCTTCCGCTGACCACGGAGCTTGCCGTCAGCGCGCTGGGCCTTGCCATCCTTGTGGGAGTCCCGCTCGGCGTTGTAGCGGCTCGGAGGCACAATACGGTCGTCGACACCGGCACTATGGCTCTCGCCAACATCGGAGTTTCGATGCCGGTCTTCTGGTTGGGCCTCATGCTGGCCTACGTGTTCGCTCTGTTGCTCAAAGACACGGCGTTCGTGTTGCCACCATCGGGCCGGCTCAACGCCGGGGTTTTCTCGATCCCGTACTACGAAGTGTGGGGATGGGAGTTGACTGAGGGCTCGAACTGGGCGAGGTTCCATGAGTACGTCGCCAATCACTACATATTCAACAACTTCATTACCGGCCAATGGGAAGTCTTTCGTGATGCCGTGAAGCACATGATCCTTCCGGCGGTCGCGCTGGCGACGATCCCACTTTCCATCATTGCCCGTATTACCCGCAGTTCGCTGCTCGAGGTTATGGGCAAGGACTACATCCGCACGGCTCGTGCCAAAGGCGTGAAGGAGCGTACGGTGGTCAGAGCCCATGCCTTCCGCAACGCTCTCTTGCCGGTGGTGACGATCATCGGGTTGCAGTTGGGTGCGCTCATGGGCGGGGCAGTGCTCACCGAGACCGTCTTCAATCTGGGAGGGGTGGGCCGAGCGTTGTTCGACGCGATAACGGGTCGCGACTACGCGATCGTGCAAGGTTTCACCGTGATCATCGCGAGTGGCTATGTGATCGTGAATCTGCTCGTCGACCTCTCGTACGCGTATCTAGACCCGAGGATCAGACTCGAATGAGCAAGCTCACCCGCCGGGAAGCACTTGACAAACTCGTCGCCGAGTCGGACGACATCGATAGGTTGTTCGAGAAACCACTGACGCAGTGGCGATTAGCGTTGCGCCGTTTCCGCGGTCGGAAGTCCGGAATGGTTGGTCTGACTCTCATCGTCGGATTGATCCTCGTCGCCATCTTCGCCCCGCTGATTGCACCCTACGAGCCGAACGACGATCTAATCGGTGAAGAGGATGTCGGTCGCTACGAGGCTCCCTGCATCCACCTCCTCGGTTGCGATGAGGACAAACCGCAGCATTGGATGGGCATTGACGGCAACGTCAGAGACCAGTTCTCCCGCGTCATTTTCGGGTCGCGTGTCAGCCTCCAGCTTGGCTTCTTCACGGTCACGTTGGCGTTGTTCGTCGGGGCTGCCATCGGGGCGGTGGCCGGGTACCGGGGAGGCTGGTTCGACAACATCATCATGAGATTCATGGACGTCATCCTGGGCTTTCCTTCATTGCTGCTGGCGATAGCCATCGTGGCCGTACTGGGTCCGGGTTTGAGGAACGCGTTGATAGCTATCGCGATCGTCACGATGCCGGGGTACGCACGGGTCATGCGTGCCCAGGTGCTGGCGATCAAGGAGAGCGATTTTGTATCCGCTTCGCGAGCGCTTGGAGCGTCTCCGATGCAGATCTTGCTGCGCCGGGTGGTCCCGAACGCCATGACGCCGCTCGTTGTGCTGGCAACGCTAGGTGTGGCTACTGCAATCCTCGAGGCAGCAGGTTTGTCGTTCCTAGGACTGGGCGCGCAGCCTCCGCTCGCAGAGTGGGGTTCGATGCTGGCCTCATATCGCAACCAGGTGTTCACGGCCCCGCATCTTGTCTTCTATCCGGGTCTCGCAATCATGATCACGGTGCTCGGCTTCAACCTCATGGGTGACGGTCTGCGCGATGCTCTCGACCCCACCTTGAACCGATGACTGCTGCCCCTACTCCCGACAACGTGAGCGTCAATGTTCCGCGCATGGTCGAGGCAGGAGAGCGGCTGCTCGAGATCAAAGGTCTGAAGACGCACTTTGATACCCGCGACGGTGTTGTCAGGGCTGTCGATGCGGTTGACCTCCATGTGGATCGCGGTGAAGTGCTCGGCATCGTCGGAGAATCAGGATGCGGGAAGTCGGTTACGTCTCTCTCAGTTATGGGACTCATCGCTCACCCGGGCTCGATCGTGGCCGGCGACATCATCTTCAACGGCCGAAATCTCACGGACATGAAGAAGTCGGAAGTGCGGGACCTGCGGGGCGAACACATATCGATGATCTTCCAGCAGCCTGCCACAGCTCTCAATCCCGTGTATCGAGCTGGAGCTCAAATAAAAGAGGTCTTTGAGCTGCACCGCGATTGGTCGAAGGACATCGAAGAGGAGAAAGTCGTCGAAATGCTCGCCCGGGTAGGTATCCCTGACCCCGAAACCCGAGCGCGGGCGTATCCGCACGAGTTATCCGGTGGCATGGCCCAGCGGGTGATGATCGCTATGGCGCTGGCCTGTGAGCCCGAATTGCTGATTGCCGATGAGCCCACCACAGCGCTAGATGTGACGATCCAGGCGCAGATCCTCGACCTGATTCGGGACTTGCAGCAGTCTTCGAACACCGCAGTACTCCTGATCACTCATGACCTGGGAGTGGTAGCCGAGATGGCACACCGGGTGGCGGTGATGTACGCGGGCGAAATCGTGGAGGAAGCCGACGTTCGCACGATCTTCAGCGAACCAAAGCATCCCTACACGCAGGGCCTGGTCGGGTCGATCCCGGTACTGGGCAAGTTGAAAGATGTTCTCGACACCATTCCCGGGGTGGTCCCTTCGCTGATAGATCTTCCTTCCGGTTGCCGTTTCGCCTCGCGCTGTGTTGACCGGGTGCAGAACGATATGGAGATATGCATGACCGAGAAGCCGCAACTTCGCGAGGTTGCGCCCGGTCACAAAGTGCGCTGCTGGCTCTATCAGGATGGTCCAACCGATGGCTGAGAACCTCGTTGAAATCCGCAACCTGGTAAAGCAGTTCCCGGTCAAGGGTGGCCTGCTGCAGCGACAGGTAGCGACGGTAAATGCCGTCGCCGATGTCGACCTCGACATCCGGAAGGGCGAAACCGTCGGTCTCGTGGGCGAGTCGGGGTGTGGGAAGACGACGCTTGGGCGAATGCTGGTTCGCCTACTCGAGCCGACCAGCGGAACCATCAGCTTTGACGGCGAAGACATCACACACGTTCACGGCCAGAAACTCAAGCGGTTCCGTCGGCGTATGCAATTCATATTCCAGGACCCGTACGGTTCGCTAGACCCTCGCACTCAGGTCGGCGACTCCATCGCAGAGGGTTTGCGCCTACACGGAGTCGATGACAAAGACGAGCGACACGAGCGGGTGACCGACATGCTCGAGTTGGTCGGGCTCCGCGGTGCTCATTCCGGCCGCTACCCACATGAGTTCTCCGGTGGGCAGCGGCAGCGGATCGGAATCGCCAGAGCGTTGGTTCTGAAGCCAGATCTGGTGGTAGCCGATGAGCCGGTTTCTGCATTGGACGTTTCGGTCCAGGCCCAGGTCTTGAATCTCTTGAAGGAGCTTCAGTCGGAATTGGACCTGACTCTCCTGTTTGTCGCTCACAACCTGGCGGTTGTTGAACACATCTCAGACAAGGTGGCGGTGATGTATCTCGGCCGCATCGTTGAGATGACCGACCGCGATACCTTGTACCGCCAGCCGTTGCATCCCTATACGGAAGCCTTGCTTTCGGCCATTCCCGTCCCGGATCCGGATCGTCCGAAGAACCGGCAGATTCTCACCGGAGAGATCCCGTCGCCGCTCAACCCGCCGGCCGGGTGTCATTTCCATCCCAGGTGCCCGATTGCTGCAGCGGGAATATGCGATATCAAGGTGCCGCAGTTGCGGCCGGCCGGCGAGAATGGAGATCATCTCGCTTCGTGTCACCTTCGCACCGGTGAGCATCAGGAACTCAACCGTCAGACGTTCTGATCATTCGGTTGGCCACGAGTTCATGGCGAAATAGGTCAGGGTGCCGACGAATCTGTGACTGAGTCCGCCGCGTCACTGGCGATTGGGTTCGGAGTGTCGTTGGCCATCGCGGTATGAGCGGAGGAAGGCTACACCCAGGAGGATCACTCCGAGCAGCGCGGCGGTGCTGTACCACCAGATCGGACCTGACCCCAGAGACGGACGTATCGGCTCGGTGACGAGTCGAATCAGCCCGGCCGATGCCAAACCCAGGAAGAAGACGGCGGATCTGGGTAGCGAACGTGGTAGCAAGGTGAGAGCGACCAGAGCCACGCCAAGGAATAGCAGGGCAGCGTAGAGCTCGGTTGGATGCCTGGTCAGATCAGAGCCGGGTTCCGACAGAGCCCACGGCAGTTCGGACCGTGTACCGAGACAGGTGCCTCTAAAAAGACACCCTCCATGCCAGCCGGCAAGCCCGGCGAGAGCAGCGGGAGCTATGGCGTCCGCGGCCCTCCATCCCCCTCGGCGAAGAGCGAAGGCGAGATAGACCAGAGCGCCTACCGATGCGAATCCGGTGTCGACCCCACCGCGAATGAGGATCATATCGGCGGGGTGAGTGATGGGGTTGGTACCCGTGAGGATCATCGCAGCCAGCCTTCCCACCACTAGTCCGACGATCGCGGCGCCGAGTAGGAC
>JBLYYS010000133.1:0-15975 GCA_048550235.1 Acidimicrobiia bacterium
ACACCGGCCGCTGCCGCGGTCTCCTCCGCCACCGTTCGACCCTTCCTTGTACAGCTCTCGACACTAGTGATCGCGTCTTCGGTGGCTCCCATGACGCAGTCGGGAACCTCAGTCAACGTTGGCTGCCATATTAGTGATCGTTAACTTGCCATGAAGCCCAAAGGGGTATCGGGGGCCTATCGCACTGCCCGGCGAACAGGTGCAGGGACGGTTCGCCGGAGCGGCGGTGGGATTCGGCGCCGACTCTCAGTCTGCCGTCGCGCCGAATGGAGCGCTAGCCGGCGCAATATCCCCACACGAGATAGGAAGTACGACTCGAGCGGCGGTAGGAAAGGAGCAAGACCCGATCAGTCGTCGCCGTCTTCACCCTTGTTGTCGCGGCCGAGGCCGCGGCCGGGCTTCTCGTCGGTGAACGACTTCATCGTCTTGACCATGGCGCTGACTTTCTCCCCGTGGGGAGCTAGCTCGGACGGAGAGATACCCGCTGCGAGGGCAGCATGAACGTCGGCGGCGTGCCCACGGCCGTAGGCATTGCCGTTGTTGCTCTTCTCCTTGTCATACCCTTTGACCTTTTCGGCAGCTTTCGCAACCGATTCCTGCGCGCGCTCCAAGCCGGTAGCGTGCCCGGGGTTGCCCTGGGCATGATCCGGCATTCCGGTATCCGGGTTTCGCGTGGCAGCCAGGGCCAGCATCTCCAAAGCTCTCGCTTGACCGCGTTCCACACCGTCCAGCGCCTTATCGAGGACGTGCTGAGGAGGTCCGGTATGGTCGTCTGCCGTAGCGGCTAGTCCGGGACCGATGATGAGAGCCATCGAAAGTCCAACTGCTGCCACTCTGTGTGATGTTTTTTTCATATCCCGCTCCTGTGAGTGAAGTCGCAGCACGGCCATAAACGTTACGGGGTCTCTTCTGGCGCCCTTGGACATACGATTTCCGTAGCGGCGCCCAGCAGCACTCCGGCCATCAGGCCGTCATCCTCATCGACCTCGATGGCGCCGTCGTCGGAGAGGCGAACGAGGTACTCCGCGAGTAGTTGATCCTTGGTCATACCCTCGGCAAGCAGGTCGCAGAACAACTCGGCGGTCGCAATGAAGACCTCAGGATCTTCGAGAGCGGCACCTGCATAGCTGGTCCCTTCCATTGCGGACTCGACCGCTGCGATCAGCGCGGCATAGTCGGGAACGTACACCTCATCGACAGCCGGAGCGGTCGTCGTCGTGGACCGGACGGCAGGCGCCGTCGTCACCGCCTCGACTGTTGCCACCGTCGGAGGCGACGAGGTGGGGGCCTGGTCGGCGCAAGCTGTGAGGATCAGAACCAGCGCGATCGGCGGAAGCGTGGTGTGCCATACCCTGGACATGAGACCATCATCGACACGAATCAAAGAGAACTCAAGCGGAACGGCTGGGCCCACCCATCCGGTTAGGCTCCACCGGACGCAAATCGAGGAATCATGAGCCAGCTCCCACCCACCGCCGACCGCCGCCCGCACACGATGACCAGCCACGGGATCAATCGGGACGATCCGTACTCCTGGTTGAAGGATCCCTCCTGGCAACAAGTAATGCGGGACCCGTCGGTGCTGGACCCCGGCATTCGGGAATACCTCGAAGCGGAGAACTCCTACACCGAGACGGCGCTGAAGGACACATCCGAACTCCAGCAGACCCTCTTCGAAGAGATGAAGGGGCGCATCAAGGAAGATGACAGCTCAGTCCCGGCTCCGGACGGACCGTGGGAGTACTACCGGCGATTCAATGTCGGAGGCCAGTACCCCGTCTATTGCCGCCGGCCGCTGGACTCGAAGGGCGAAGAGATCCTGTTCGACGGAGATGCCGAGGCAGCGGGAGAGGAGTTCTTCCGGATCCACACATTGGACCCAAGCCCGAATCACCGCCTCCTGGCCTATTCCGTTGACCGCCAAGGCAGTGAGTTCTACGAGATCCGCGTCCGAGACCTCGAGACGGGCGAGGACCGGCCCGACATTGTGCGTGACAGCAACGGGTCGGTTGAGTGGACCGGCGATTCGGCCGGTCTGGTCTATCTGGCCCGGGATGAGAGCAATCGTCCGGTTCGGGCTTGTCTCCATACCCTCGGTGCCAACCAGGACGACGACGCCACCTTGTTCGAAGAGACCGATCCGGGGTTCTACCTAGGGCTCGGCAAGACCGAGAGCGGCCGCTACATCGAGATCGCCACCGGCGACCACGAGACCTCCGAGGTTCACCTGGTGGATGCCACCGCTCCTGCCTCTCCCCTGCTGACCATTGCAGAGCGCGATCCTGGAGTCGAGTATTCGATCGCCGAGCAAGACGACACGCTCTACATCACCACCAACGCCGACGCCGCCGAGGATTTCAAGATTGTCACGGCTGCCATCAGTACCCCGCATCGGGATTCATGGTCGGAATTGGTCCCGCACCGTCCGGGAGTTTTGGTCCACGGAGCAATCGCCTTCTCTGGGTTCCTGGTCCGCCTTGAAACCGAAGCCGGATTGCCGCGGATTGTCGTGCGAGATCTCCAATCCGGAGGCGAACAGACAATCGCGATGAACGAGGCCGCATACGACCTCGGCTTCGCGCCTCTGAGGGAGTACCGGTCGACTCTCCGCTACACCTACAGTTCCCCAACAACCCCCCTGCAAACCTACGACTACGAACTGCCGACCGGAGAGCAGACTCTGCGAAAAGAGCAGGAAGTGCCCAGCGGCCACGATCCGGCCGACTACACGACCGAACGGATCTTCGCAACGAGTCACGATGGCGAACAGATCCCAATCACGCTCCTATACCGGACTGGACTGGAGCGTGACGGTTCGGCCCCTTGCCTGTTGTATGGATACGGGTCGTACGGAATCAGCATGCCTGCATCCTTCAGCACTAACCGTCTGAGCCTGGTTGATCGTGGGTTCGTATACGCGATTGCCCACATCAGGGGCGGCAAGGAGGGCGGATACCGTTGGTATACGGAAGGCAAGCGGCAGCGAAAACGCAATACGTTCCTGGACTTCGTGGCTTCGGCCGAACGCCTGGTCGATGGAAGTTACACATCAAACGGAAGGATCGTGATCTTCGGCGGAAGCGCCGGAGGTTTGCTGGTCGGCGCGGTGGTCAACATGGTGCCGGCCGAGATGCTGGCGGGAGCCATCGCCGAGGTCCCGTTTGTCGACGTGCTCAACACCATGCACGACACGGACCTCCCACTGACACCGATGGAGTGGCCCGAATGGGGCAATCCGATCGAGGATCGTGACGCCTACGACTACATCGCCTCCTACTCGCCATATGACAAGGTCGAGGCCAAGGACTACCCGCCGATGCTGGTCACCGCCGGATTGACCGACCCGCGAGTCACCTACTGGGAGCCGGCTAAATGGGTGGCGAAACTGCGAACGCTCAAGACCGACACGAATCCGCTGTTGTTGCGTACCCGAATGGGCGCCGGCCACGCCGGAGCTTCCGGACGATTCGACGCCCTCAAGGAACTGGCCGAGGACTACGCCTTCGCCCTCCTGGTCACCGGATTTCCCGTTCTGGCGTCAGAAAGCGCGCACAATTGACGGGTTTCTAACGCCGGAACGGAGATGCGCGGGGGTTTAATGGCCGAATTCGGTGCCGAGGCCGAGACGCTCGGCGTTGCGCAAGGCCGCCACGGCCGCGGCCACGTCTTGGCTGGCGATGCCAACAGACTTGAACACGGTGGGCCCGTCGGGGACCACCACTCCGCCCTCCAGGAGGTCGGTGAGGGTGGCGTCCGGAACTCTGCCGGCCCGAATCAGGTCGCCTGCTTCGGCGGCAGCCGCGTCGAGGTCGTCGACGACGACGAACGCCTCCGACAGCAGGCTCCCGGGAAGTTCTACCATCTCCTGTGTGAACGCTCCGACCGCGTTGAGATGCGCTCCCCCACCCACAGCCGACGGCGAGAACAACGGCTCCCGCGATGGTGTGGCACAGGAAATGACGTCGGATTGCCGAACCGCCGCGTTGGCATCCATTTCGACCACCCCACCCACCCGGTCGGCGAGCCGCTCCGCTGATTCTCGAGTACGACTCCAGATCACAACGCGCTCGATCGCCCGAACCGTCCTGACCGCCTCTACCTGATCAAACGCCATCGCGCCGGCGCCTAGCATCGCCATCCTCGTTGCCGTCTCGTCGGCCAGCAGTCGGGTAGCCAGACCGCAGGCGGCACCGGTGCGAATCGAGGTCAGTGTGGCTCCGTCGACCATCCCGAGCGGAGAACCGGTCTCGTCGAACACTGCAACTACGCCGACTGGATTCCCGGGCACGATCGAGACGACCTTGATGCCGGTGATATCGCGGGCCCGACCGGGCATGAACAACGATCCCCCCAGCAACTGCCGCAAAGGAACCTCTCTGTCGGAACTGAACGCAACTTCCATGGCGCCTATCGCATCCGCCATCGACAGAGCTGCGCGCAGGTCCTGCGGCCCGAGCCAGCGCATCAGGCAAGCACACTCTTGGCGGCCACGTCGATCGGCTCGCGATCGACCGCCAGCAACGACATCGGGACGTCTGTGTCGAACGGTGCCCGCTCACCGGTCAGGGCTTGCGCCACCATCGACCCGATCATCGGAGCGAGCTTGAAACCGTGCCCACTCAATCCGTTGGCGAGCCAGTATCCGTCTACACCGCTGGGGCCGACGACGGGATGGACATCGGTGCGATTGATCGTGTAGAGCCCGGCGATCCCCGTCACACCTCCGCGATGCGGAAGGGCAGGAATCCGATGATGCAGGCCATGGATCTTGAGATCGCGGAATGCGGCATCGGCTGCCATCTTGAAGTTGTCGGGATCGGCGACCCCTTCCTGTTCGTCCTCTTCGAGAACCGAGCCGAAGAGAATTCGCCGACCTGAAGCTTCCAGTCGGAAATAGATTCCGGTCGACGCATCGACCGTGATGGGGACGGTCCCGAGGTCTTCCGGCCAGTCACGGTACGCCACCTGAATGCGAGTCGGTTGAAGAGGCCAGTCGATCTCGGCACCGGCCGACTCGGTGAGATGGTTGCACCAGGGTCCCGCCGCGTTGATGACGGTGCCTGCCGCAATCGACCCCCCGTCGGCTAGATCGACGCCCACAACGCGGTCACCGTCCTTTCGCACACCACTGACGGCAGATCGAAAACGAACAGTCCCCCCGTGACGGCGCGTGGCGGCGACAAGGTCAACGTTGGCGGCAGACGGATCGGCAAACCCGGCATCCTCCTCAAATACTGCGAACTCGAAGGGACGACACTCGTGTTCGATCTCACCGGTCAGATCGAACGGCTCCACACAGGCGGAGAGACCGGGAAACCTAGAGGCGAGATCGTCGACAGACAGCATTGAAATCGCCACGTTCGCCGCGGCCAGTCGCTGCTGCTCGGCTTCGACTTCTGCACGGTCTTCGTCCAGTAGCCACAGAACTCCAGCATGGGTGAACTCATTGCCGGGATTCTCTAGGCCGGTGAACTCCGACCAGTGTCGATAGGCATCCAGGCCATCCCTGGCAAGACGGATCACATCAGGATTGGAGTAGCGACATCGGCAGATCGACGAGGAAGCACCCGTCGACCCTTCAGCCGGCCCCGCTCCTTTGTCGAGCAGCACCACCTTCAGCGATGATCTCCGGGCGATCTGATAGGCAATCGAGCTACCGACAATCCCTGCACCAACAACAACGACATCAGCTGATTCACTCATGGAGCCCAATCTAACCCCGGCAGCTGCCACGCCGTTCACGGCAGAACCCGAACCGGCTAGAAGCCCTCCAGTGCAGTCCTCGCCATATCGTGGAGAATCGCGCGGTGGCGACTGCCATCGAGGTGGTAGCCGACGTTGTCGCGGGCGGCCGAACCGATGAGTCCCATCACCGCATGCGCAGCGGCACGAGCTTCATCGAGTGTTGCCTTCGGCCGCAACTTGATGATCGCTTGGGCCCACGCATCTGTGTAGCGAGTGTCATTGCGTTCTGCCGCCCGCTGGTAGTACTCGGGAACATGCCGGAGTTCCCGGAGAAGCAACATCAATGCCTGCCCATCATGCAGAGCCAACGTGATGTGCGTGTCGATCAGTTCATCCAGGGCATCGCCCGGATCGAGCCCATCCGTCCGCTTGATGGCACCCCGCAAGAGCTCCCAAATCCGATCAAAGACGGCTAGGAGGATCTCGTCCTTGCCGGCGAAATGCCGGTAGAGACCGGGTCCCGTGATTCCCGCAGCGGCACCGATCTCATCGATGGATGTCGCATGGAAACCCTGGACGTCGAACAAACCGGTAGCTGCATCGATGATCTGCTGGCGGCGTTTTCGACCCCGTTCGGTCGGCGCTTCCTGCGCACCCGCGTGGCTGGCTTCCATTCTCACTTCCTGATCGAGTTGGGTGCCGGCCGCCCAGCCGGCACCCAACGGGTCGTGTTCCTAGATGCCAATCGCTTCAGCGAGCAGTTTCCTCTGGTGGTGGATGCCACCAAACATCAAGGATGTGCTCTTTGCACGCTTGAAGTACAGATGGGTGTCGTGCTCCCAGGTGAATCCGGTACCGCCGAGTATCTGGATTGTGTCCGCCGCCGCGGTCACATAGGTGTCGGACGCCACCGACTTGGCGAGAGGAGCGGCGACCAGCATCTCGTCGGCATCTTCCACCACCCTGGCGGCGTGATAGGCAACGGATTTCGCATGCTCCACCGACACCATCATGTCGGCCAACCGATGTTTGATCGCCTGGAAGGAGCCGATGGCCCGGCCGAACTGATAGCGAGTCTGAGCGTGCTCAACAGCCGTCTGCAGACACCATTGGGCACCGCCGACTTGCTCCAGCGCCAGCGCTACCGAAGTGAGCCGGAGGACCGCATCGAGCACGGGTTCGGCAGACCCTTCCTCGCCCAGGAGCGTCTCGTCGCTGAGGCGGACGCCCGTGAAGGTGACGGTCGCCTGCTTGCGGGTGGCATCGAGCGTATCGACGTGCTCGACGGCCAGTCCAGCAGCGTCGGCGGGAACCAGGAAGAAACTCAGTCCTCCCTGTGTCCTGGCCGCGGTAATGAAGGTCCCGGCTACCTCACCGAAGAGAACATGCTGTTTCACTCCGTTGAGCACCCAGGAATCACCGTCGCGATCGGCAACCATCGCAATGTCGCCGGCACCCGCACCGCGGGGGCCCTCGAACAGTGCCATAGTCATGACCGACTCGCCCATCGCGATACCCGGCAGCAAGTCCTTCTTCTGGGTGTCGCTTCCTCCGAGCAGAATTGCGTTGGCCGCCATGACAACCGTCGACACGAAGGGCCCGGGGAACAAGCTACGACCCATTTCCTCGAGCACGACGCTGAGTTCGGCGAATGTGTAGCCGGCGCCACCGTATTCCTCGGGAATCGCCAGCGAATGCCAGCCAAGTTCGGCGCCGGATTGCCACAGAGAGGCATCGAAACCGGTCTTCGAGTCCGCCATCTCGCGAACGAACGTAGGAGCTACGCGATCGTCGAGGAACTGGCGGGTGGTTTGGCGGAGCATATCCTGCTCCTCCGTGAGCGCGAAGGTCACTCGGGGTGTATCAGCCACGGGGCACCTCCTTCCACGGAAGGTCCTTGTCGACGCGAGGTTCACCCGGAAGTCCAAGTACCCGTTCGCCGAGGATATTGCGCATGATCTCCGATGTCCCGCCTTCGATCGAGTTGGCACGGGCCCGCAGGAAGTTGCGTTGGGCCGTGCCTTCGTCTTCGAATTCGGTAGGCCGGTGCAGTACGTAGCCACCGGGATAGAGCGTCCCATCCCAGCCCATCAATTCGACCGTGAAGGCGGTGATCGCCTTGTTGAGATCGGCCCATGCCAGCTTGCCGGTCGAACCTTCAGGACCCGGAATTCCAGCCTTGCGCATTTGGTTGGCTCGCTCGACCGTGAGACGGAGCGCCTCCCATTCGGCCCAATAGCGGACCAGTTGATCACGCATTGCCGGATCGTCGTGGTCGTATTCCTTCCACGCCCTGATCGCCGACTTGATCGACCCGCTACCCCGCGGCAAAGACCTGCTACCGATGGCGACCCGCTCGTTCATGAGGGTCGTCATCGATACTCGCCAGCCCGCTCCTACATCATCGAGGCGGTAGGCATCTGGAATGCGCACGTCGTCGAAGAAGACTTCGTTGAACTCGGCTTCACCTGTGATCTGATAGAACGGCCGAACGTCTACGCCCTCGGCTTCCATATCGACGATGAAATAGGTGATCCCCTTGTGCTTGGGGACATCGGGATCGGTGCGGACCGGCAGCATGCCCCACTTGGCTATGTGGGCAAGGGTGGTCCAGACCTTTTGGCCGTTGACGATCCACTCGTCGCCGTCCCTTACGGCCTTGGCCGAGAGGTTGGCAAGATCGGATCCGGCACCGGGCTCACTGAAGAGCTGGCACCACATGTCCTCCGTCGTGAACATGGGTCGCAGCCACATCTGTTTCTGTTCGTCGGTTCCATGGGCAGAGATCACTCCTGCCCCCATTCCGATGCCGAGCAGATTGATTTCCCGGTTCCAGGTTGGGGCTCCTGCCGCGGTTAGGCGGCGTTGCACGAGACCCTGGTACTTCGGGCTGACTCCAAGACCGCCGAATCCCTCCGGATACTGCACCCACGCCAGGCCCAAGTCGTATTGCTTGCCCCAGAATTCCTGGGGTTCCATGGACGGGTCGTAACCGTCGAGAAGTTCATCGAGCTTCTCGGTGACCAGCGCCTCCGCCTTGTCGGCGGCGATCGTATCGCTCATTTGGCGCTCCTCCATCGTGACGAGCCTTGGCCCGCCAGTTAGTGTACGTTCACAATAGTAGCTCGATGGGCCAGGAGGACGGCCATGGATATCCGAGATCGCTCCATCGTCATTACCGGCGGTGGCGCCGGAATCGGCGCCGCCATGGCTCGTAGATTCGCGGCAGAGGGCGCACGCGGCGTAACGGTCTCCGATATCGACGGGCAGGCGGCCCAGGAGGTCGCCGACGAAGTAGATGGGTTGGCGGTTCAAGCTGATGTGGCGCACGAACGGGCCATCCGGGCGCTGGTTTCCGCGGCTGAGGAGGCATTCGGGCCTATCGATATCTTCT
This sequence comes from Acidimicrobiia bacterium, assembly GCA_048550235.1. Taxonomy (GTDB): domain Bacteria; phylum Actinomycetota; class Acidimicrobiia; order Spongiisociales; family JAHEDJ01; genus JAHEDJ01. The sequence continues at coordinate 9,080 of JBLYYS010000133.1, forward strand.
GCTCGAATGCCGGCATTGCGTCTGCAGGCGGGTTTGAACTAGCCGACGATGACTGGACTAGAACTTGGGACGTCAATGTCATGGCCCACGTCTATGCCGCGCGAGCAGTGGTCCCAGCGATGCTCCAGAGAGGTGAGGGATATCTCATCAACACAGCCTCTGCCGCCGGACTCTTGACCAACATCGGCGCCGCTCCATACTCCGTCACCAAGCATGCTGCCGTCGCCTTCGCTGAGTGGCTATCAGTCACATACGGCGACGCCGGCTTGAAGGTATCTGCCCTGTGTCCCCAGTTCGTCAATACTTCGATGCTGGAGACGATGGCTTCTGACCCGGCCACCTTGGAGTGGGTCGGTCAGGCGACTATCGAACCCGAGGACGTGGCTCATGCTGTCATCGAGGGCATAGCCTCTGAGCGGTTCCTGATACTGCCGCATCCAGAGGTTCAGGAGTATTTCCTCCGCAAGGCCACCGACTACGACGGCTGGCTCGAAGGAATGCGACGGATTCAGGCCCGACTGAGCGGCACGGCAACCAATCATCTGCAAACGTAGGCCTCACGGAGGCAAAGGAGCACATCATGAGGACCAAGATCACGGAAATGTTCGGTGTCGAGCATCCCATCATTCAGGGTGGACTCATGTGGATCGCCAACGCCGATTTGACCGCGGCGGTCGCGAACGCCGGAGCCATGGGCTTCATGACCGCCCTCAGCTTCGCCGAGCCTGAAGACCTGCGGAAAGAGATACGCCGCTGTCGCGATATGACCGACAAGCCGTTCGGAATCAACCTCACCTTCCTCCCCTCCTTGCGTCAGCCCGACTATCCGGCCTACCTCCAGGTCTGTGCTGAAGAGGGCATAGAATTCATCGAGACGGCAGGACGCAATCCCGAGCCGTACATGTCTCACCTGAAGGCGGCGGGCATGAAGGTGATCCACAAGTGCACCTCGGTGCGCCACGCGCTGAAAGCACAGGCAATCGGATGCGACGCCGTGTCGATCGACGGCTTCGAGTGTGCAGGTCATCCGGGCGAAGACGACGTAACGTCGCTGATTCTCATCCCGGTAACGGCTGATGCACTAGAGATACCGATTGTGGCATCGGGCGGATTCGGCGATGGTCGCGGCCTGGCGGCGGCGCTCGCTCTCGGGGCAGACGGCATGAACATGGGAACGCGCTTCGTCGCCACACAAGAGGCCCCTCTCCACGACAACCTGAAGCAGGCCATGGTCGACTACGGCGAGACGGACACCACACTGGTGATGCGCTCGCTCCGAAACACGGAGCGAGTCTTGCGCACCGAAACGGCCGAGAAGGTGATCGAGATCGAATCTACCGGCACCGCCACCATCGCCGACATCGCCCAATACGTCTCGGGCAAACGCGGCTATGAAGAGGTCCTCAAGAAGGGCAATGTGCAGGAGGGCGTCATGGCGGCCGGCCAGGTCATGGGACTGATCCACGACATCCCGACGGTCAAAGAACTGATCGACCGGATAATGGCCGAGGCCGAGGACATCATCACAACCCGCCTCGCCGGCCTCAACACCTGAGCACAATTGCTTCTTGCGTGAGTTCTTTCCGCTACTCGGGAGTGACTCACGCAGGAACCGGTGAGCGAAGCGAACGAAAGGACACGGCGTGTTCGACCTGACTGGCAAAACTGCAATCGTGACGGGGGGCAACGGTGGCATCGGCCTGGGTTTCGCGCGGGGTCTTGCCGGCGCCGGCGCCAATGTCGCGATCTGGGGTCGCAATGCCGACAAGAACGAGGCGGCACGATCCGAACTCGCTGAATTCACGGACGTCCTCGCACTCCAATGCGACGTTGGTGACGAGGACGAGATCATTCATGCCTTCGCCGAAACGGTTGATCGGTTCGGCCGGGTCGATTCGGTGTTCGCCAATGCAGGTATCGGGGCCAGTAGCCGGTTTGTTGAAATGACACTCGAGGAGTGGAGAGCAATCTTCCGCGTCAACATGGAGGGAGTCTTCCTCACCTTCCGCACCGCGGTGCAACACATGATGGAGCACCAGCAGGGCGGGTCGCTCGTGGTCACCAGCAGCGGGTCGGCATTCTTCGGCATGCCGCGGGGCGAGCATTACTCCGCCACCAAAGCCGGCGTCAACGCCTTGATTCGCGGTCTTGCCGTCGAATATGGCAAACACGGCATTCGAGCGAACGCCATCACTCCCGGTTGGATCGATACCGACATGACGGCCCCGCTCCTCGCCAACGAACGTTTTGAAAGCGGTGTCCTCCCCCGTATCCCGCGGAAGAGGTGGGGTCGTCCCGAGGACTTCGAGGGTATCGCCGTCTACCTCGCCAGTGACGCAAGTGCTTGGCACACAGGAGATGTGATCAACATCGACGGCGGCTACGCCGTCGCCTAGCCACAGAGGTCAAAGGCCGAATCGTCATCTCTTCTCCAATCCGCTCCGTATAAGGGCGAGTCGCGGGATACCAACCGTCCTCGCCGGGGACACCAATAGCGGGGTCTGCCTTCGGGCGGGCCCCGCCGGTCGTTAAGGGCGATTACCCGGCCGGTACTCGTCCTCCAGATTGGCCAGAATGTCCTCTTCTTCGAACCAGACGGGCCTCAGCCGACGATCTGCGAATACCGAGGCTTGATCCGCATAGTGAGCCGATTCCGCATCCAGCACGGCCGACCCAAACTGGTGAATCGCTTCCGACGATATCGATCCGTCCGAGTGGAATACCACGAAGAGCACGTAGGCGTCGCCTGCGATCCCTTCAAAACGACCGTCGATGCTGTCTCCGTACACGGCGTGCAGGAGGTCGGGCCCACCACCAATTCCGATGTCAAGGTCACCGCGCACCAAACGGTTGACTTCAGACCATCGGACGGATATCTGTCCATGGCGGTCTTCGAGTGCTGCAATCGAGGCTCGAAGCGCTTCCTCCAATACCTCATCGGCTACCTCCAATGCAGAACCCATCTGAGAAGCGTTCAAGTCGACTTCGGCTTCCAGTAACTCGGACAGAAGCATGACCACCAGACCGGTGACAGGATCATCCGGGTCGGCAACCCGGTCCCACGATGCCAGCAGATCGATTGCCGGGGCAAGATCGGCCGGCCACTCATCGTTCACTACTCGATCGACGAGTTGAGCAGGCAGCGAGTCCTCGTGGTAGGTCATATCCCACTTGATGGCCTTGAGCTCGTCGAGAGTGATCGAGTCATCTGCACCGAACATCTCCAATGATCTGAGCGAACGGTTGGTCTCCTGGTCCTCGACGCCCATGAAATCCGGGAACCCCTGCGGATCGAGTCTCTCGGGACCGGCCGTGAACGGGGTCGAGTTGGAGCTCTGAACAAACCCGCCCGCCGGGTCAACGACCCAGGGCAGATCCTCCAGTGGCACATATCCCTCCCACAGAGTCGCCCGTGTGTCACCCGGCACGTACCCACCCCAATCGAAAGCCGGATCCCGGTCCGGGAACAATCCGTGATAGAGATAGGCGATCTTTCCGGTCTTGTCCGCGTACCCGACACTGAATGACGGCAACCCGTCCTGACGCGCCAGCGCCGATTCCCACTCCTCGAAGGTCGTGGCCTTGTTCATCTCGAGGAGTTGCTCGACCAGACCGGTCTCGCCGATGCCCGCATACCTGATCGCGTAGGTGCCGTGCTCTTGTCGGACTACGGGTCCATAGATAGACCACAACACCTCGCGCGTGACCGTCCAGCGAAGGCGGCCGGACAACCGAACCTCGATCGGCGCTTCACCAACCTCGAGAGTCAGCCACTCCCCGTCGACGTTGTAACGGTTGGGATCATTCGGGTCGATGTCGAGTTCGTAGACATCAATCAGATCCGGATCATTGACGGTGAACGACCACGCCAGGTCCCGATTGTGTCCCAACGCCAGGACAGGCATACCTGGGAACAGCGCTCCAGTCATGTCCCACCCTTCTTCGCTTTTCACATGCGCCTCGTACCACGCCACCGGACCAGACCAGGGTTGGTGGGAGTTGGAAACGAGCATCGTCTCGCCGTTTTCACTCCGGTTGGGAGACACCGCGAACACGTTCGACCCGTAGCGGACCGCCGGCATACCGGCCGCCGACAGATCCGGACGATCTTCCTCGAACAGCGCTCCAATAGTGCCCTCGAGTCCGAAGAAGAGAGGCACCTTCTGGGTGAAAGCCGCCACGACATCCATCCCCGTCAGGGGGAACAAACCGACCAGCGACTCCCCCGGATGGAGTTCGGCGTAGTGATTGACTCCATCGGCATAGGCCTCGCACAGCGCACGGGTCTCAGGGGCAAGCAATGGCCAACCGTCCGCCACCGTTTGCGGAATCCGAAGAAGATGCACGAAGTAGTCGACAGGCGCCGACCCGACTCCATAGACGGAGGCGAGTCGGCCGCGGGCGGCGAGGAAGGTCTGCTGGATGGTGAGGAAGTCGTCCTCGGCATGAGCGAAAGCGAGTCCGTAGGCAGCGTCGGCGTCCGTAGCTCCCCAAATGTGCGGAATACCCAGAGTATCCCGGCGGATCATGGCATCGTAGGTCCCGGGCGCCGGAGCGATTCCCTCGACCTCGCCCACCGCCGATTCGGGCCAGAACATCCATGTCGCCCCCAGCGCCAACGCGACGGCCAATCCGAGTATCAGTTTCTTCCATCGAGCCATGAGCGGAACGGTATCAGGTGGCTAGGACGAATCGTCACCCTTGGCGAGGCAACAGGACACATGAAGGATCACAAGAGACAGAGACCCGCCGGCAGGTCCATCTGCTCTTCTGCGCTATCCGCTCATCGCCATTCCGCCCGTGCGACCTACACTCGGCTCATGCGTCCCACTGCTACTCAACTCGACTTCCTCGCCGAGTCTCACCTCGGCACACTGGCCACCATCCGATCCGACGGAACTCCACACGTCGTCGCCATCGCATTCACGTACCTGCCGGAAGACGGGACGGTGCAGATCATCACGAAGGACGGATCCGTGAAGGTGCGGAATCTGCTGAAGTCACCTCGCGCCGCGGTCAGTCAAGTCGACGGCAGGAGATGGCTGACGCTGGAGGGTCCGGCGGTGGTTCACCGTGATCCGGCATCCATAGCGAAAGCGGTCGATGCGTTCTCCTCCCGGTATCGAATTCCGAGCGAGAACCCTGATCGAGTTGCCATTGAGATCACCGTCGATCGGGTGCTGGGAAGCGCCTGAGTCCACTGCCGGGCGAGGGGCTGACACTCCCCTATGCCGATTCGAACCACCGCTGCAGTCTGCGGAACCCCTCTTCGATGCCTACCTCCGGCTTCCATCCCAACGCCGCCCGGGTTTCTCGTTGGTCGAACCAATGCGCGGTTCCGAGTTGCTCGGCCAGGAATTGTGTAAGCGGCGGTTCTCCAGCATTCCCGCGCCGTTCCCAGATCTCCTCGACCACCCGGCCACCGCCACGAGCAACACCATACGGAACCTTGAGGCGGGGAACCGGCGCTCCCGCGGCCATGGCAATTCGGTTCAACATCTCCCCGACCGGGCGCGGTTGGCCGTTTGACACCACGAAGGCACGCCCGCCGATCTCCGGTGCCCTTTCCAAGGCCGCTACCAGCGAGTCTGCGGCGTTGTCGACATAGGTGGAATCGATCAGAGCGGCGCCGGACCCGATGACCGCCAGCCGGCCCGCCTTCGCCCGTTCGACGATGCGTCCGACCAACTGGGTGTCGCCCGGTCCCCAAATCAGGTGAGGTCGAATGGCGACGACAGGCATATCTGGCGAGTTGGCTCCGAGGGCTATCAGCTCTGCCATCGCCTTGCTCCTGGCATAGTGACCGCGCACCGACCCTGGATTCGCCGGACCAGCCGCTGCTCCGATCAGTGATCTACCGGTATGAGCAACCGAAGGGGAAGACACATGGACGAATCGTCCCACGCCGGCGGCGTGAGCTGCGTCGATGACGTTTTGTGTCCCATCCACATTGGTCCGTTCGAAACTCTCCCAGCCTCCCGCAACAGATGCGCGTGCCGCCAGGTGGACCACTGCGTCGACGTCCTGAACCGCCGCTTCAACTGCACTCCGATCGGCGACGTCTCCCAAGCGTTCCTCTACCTCGAGTCCGGCAGTACGACGCTGGAGCACGATCACGTCGAAGGCATGATCAACCAAACGTTCGACCAACACTCCACCAATGAGGCTGCTGGCTCCGGTCACCAGGACTCTCACGGCGAGCCCATCCGGCCACCTGCCAGCACTTGTTCTGCCCACCGGGCGATTCGGGCGCGATCGACCTTGGAGTTGTGGCGTTTGTCGACTGGGATTTCCGGCACAATCAGCACAGCTGCGACGTCGACTCCAGCGGCAACAGATCGGACCCGGTCAGTCAGCGCAATCCCGGCCAGGGCCGCCCGGCGGGCTGGTTCGACCGTGGCCACAACTACCACCACTAGTTGGATTGCCGGCGGGCCCACCCCGACGACTGCCGCGTTGGCGACCTCAGGCAGCGCTACCACGGACTGCTCGATGCCCACAGGCGTGATAGGCCCGTACGCAGAGGAGATGATGTGTCCCATCCGGCCTTCGATCCAGAGTCGGCCATCTTCATCGAGGTGACCAACGTCGCCGCTCCGGTGCCAGCCCTCGGGTTGAGAGGCCGTATGCTCGGTCCACCAGAGCTGATCGTATCCGTCGCGCATGTGCGCCGCCTTGATGCATACTTCCCCAACAACCTCAGCATCAGTCGAGAGCTCGCCGGTCGCGACTCCATCGCTGTCGAGCGGGCTGATCCTGACATCGACTCCCCCCACCGGAAACCCAACGCACACGCCGTTGCCCGGCCCCACCTCCACTATGCCGGTGAGGCTGATATCGGCTACCGGGAGGACCTCGGTCATCCCGTACGGAGTATGTGCTTCCGCGTTGGGCAT
>JBLYYS010000134.1:0-12301 GCA_048550235.1 Acidimicrobiia bacterium
CCAGGATTGCCGGCCTTGAAGAGCACGGTCGGTGGCCCGAGATCGGACGGCAGGCAAATCTTGTGGTGTTCGACCCTCGAGAGTCGTGGACACCGACGCGCTTCGCATCGAAGTCGCAGAATTCACCCTGGCTCGGCCGGGTTCTGGAAGGCAGGACCCGAGCGACGATTCGTAGAGGTGTACTGACATATGAACAGGCGAGATGATTGACTGTCTTACCGGCGTTGTCTCACAGTTGTATCGAAGGCAGGAATGATCATGAAACGACAGGACCTATTGGACAACGGCGTTTGCATGGGTAGCGTCGAAACATGGTGAAGTCCGAACCACCGATCATCGTCGCGCTCGATCTGCCGACTGCTGAGGAGGCAGTGAGGCTCGCCAAGTCGGTTGCCGATTTTGTTGCCGGATTCAAGGTCGGCCTCGAACTCCTGATGGGTCCGGGCCCAGGGTTGATCGGTGTTATCGATCAACTAGGCAAGCCGGTGTTCGTGGACGCGAAGCTTCACGATATCCCCAACACCGTGTCGCGAGCCGCTAGGCAGTTGGGCCAGGCCGGAGCGCGCTGGGTCACCGCCCACGCGGCGGGAGGTTTGGAGATGCTGGAAGCCGCAACAGAAGGGCTCAGCAGCGGTGCACGCGGCCGGCCTGCGGGAATACTGGCTATCACAGTTCTCACCAGCCTCAACGACGCCATGCTTGCGCACAGCGGTGTACCGGTCACCGCCGGCAAGCTGACCTCCAAGCGTTCCAGACTGGCGGCCGAGGCGGGCGTCGAAGGTGTGGTGTGCTCGGTCAAGGAACTGGGAGTCGTGAACGAAGTTGCGCCGGATCTACTCAAGGTCACACCCGGGATCCGACCCTTGGGCGAGGATGCAGGTGATCAGCAACGGGTCGCCACTCCCGTGGAAGCGATCAGACGGGGTTCAAACCTGCTCGTCATCGGGCGGCCCATCACCAGGGCTCCAGATCCAAGCGCAGCCGCCGAGGCCATTGCGGCAGCCCTCGTGCGGGCTGAGGAGCCCACAGGCGACTAGCCACCCGCGACTCGCGACGCACTTGTTAGAGTGCCAACGGACCCGTAGGAGGAGACTGAAGATGGCACCACCGGAACTCTCCGACGAGCAGCGGAAAGCCGCCCTCGAGAAGGCGGCCCATGCGCGTCGTGTCCGTGCAGAAGCCAAACAACTCCTCAAGATGGGAACTATCACGTTCCCAGAGTTGTTGCAGCGAGCCGAGGATGACGACCTCATCGCTGGTATCAAGGTCGGTTCAGTCCTGGAATCGATTCCGGGAATGGGCAAGGTCAAAGCCAAGCGCACGATGGAAGAACACGGGATAGCCCCGAACCGGCGCATCCGAGGTCTCGGGTCCCGTCAACGCGAGATCCTCCTTGAACTCTTCGGTTGACCAGGGGTTATTGATCGTCATCTCCGGACCTTCCGGTGTCGGGAAGAGCACCGTTGTCAGCGGGTTGCGTGACAGGCTTCCGTTCCATTTCAGCGTATCGGCGACGACCAGAAAGCCGCGCAAGGGCGAAACCGATGGCATCGAGTACTTCTTCGTCAGTGATGCCGAGTTTGAGCACTTGCTCGAAGACGGCCAGTTGCTCGAGTGGGCCGAGTACTCCGGTCGTCGCTACGGCACTCCACGCGGGCCGGTTGTTGCCGAGCTGGAAGACGGTCACCATGTGCTTCTCGATATCGAGAACCTCGGGGCGATGCAGGTGAAGCGTGCCTATCCGAAGGCGGTCACGGTCTTCCTGGCGCCGCCGTCGCGGTCCGAACTGGAACGACGTCTCCGATCGCGGGGCGACACCGACGAAGCCGATATTCAGACTCGATTGGAAGTTGCGGGTTGGCAAGAGGAAATGGCGAGAGAAGAGTTCGATCACATCGTCGTCAACGGGCAGGTTGAAGAGGCGGTCGCTGAAATCGTGCGTATAATCAATGGCTCCCACCACTGAATGGAACTCATGAGCACTCCTCCCGCAATGGAATCCGCGCTCGACCTGACGGGCGGCCGGTTCAGCCTCGTTGTGCTGGCCGCGCGCCGTGCGCGGCAGATCAACGCCTATTTCAATGAACTGGGCGAGGGCATCGGACACTACGTGCCGCCACAGGTTCACTCTCTGAGCCGCAAGCCGCTGACGATTGCCTTCGAAGAGATCGCCGAATCCAAGGTAACTGCCGCCGCCGTCGAAGACGCCGAGTAACGCAATGCTGAGGGATCGTCGGGTCCTTCTAGCCGTCACCGGTGGAATAGCCGCCTACAAGGCTGTCTACCTCGCGCGCCGTCTCGTCGAGCACGGCGTCGACCTCGAAATCGTGATGACGGATGGAGCTCTGGAGTTCGTTGGCGAGCAGACCTTCTCAGCCGTCTCCGGGAAACCGGTGACCACGAAACTGTTCGGCGATCGACGTGTCTCTCCGCACACGGAACTCGCGCGCTGGGCGGAGCTGATTGTCGTAGCCCCGGCCACCGCCGCCACTATGGCAAGACTTGCCTCGGGATTGAGTGATGATCTTCTATCCGCCACGCTGCTCGCAACTACGGCGCCGGTCTTGCTTGCCCCTGCGATGCACACAGAGATGTGGGAACACCCGGCGACACAGCGAAACGTCGCCCAACTGGCCGCGGATGGCTACCGATTGCTAGGACCTGCGACAGGTTCTCTGGCCGGAGGGGATGAAGGCAAAGGCAGGATGCTGGAGCCCGACGATCTCTTCGAAGAGATCTCAGCGCAGCTGGCGGGGCCTCTGACCGGCTGGCGTGTACTGGTGTCTGCCGGTGGGACACGGGAACCCATTGATCCGGTGCGCTACATCGGTAACCGGTCGTCCGGGAAGATGGGCCACGCGGTAGCGGCATCAGCCGCAGCTCTGGGCGCGCAAGTGTCACTGGTCACTTCTGCATCCGAGCCGGTGCCACCGGGAGTGGAAGCGACTCATGTTGAGACGGCAGCCGAGATGGCCGACGCCGTTTGGAGAATCGCCGGCAGCGTCGATGTCGCGGTTCTGGCTGCCGCCGTCGCAGATTTCCGTCCGGGCACGGTGGCCGATGCGAAACTCCGCCGGGCCGAAGGTCCGCCCATCCTCGAACTCGAACCGACGGTCGACATCCTCAAAGGGGTGGCTCAGCTCGAGAAGCGCCCGTACCTCATCGGGTTTGCGGCCGAGACGGGTTCGCTGGACGGCGCCAAACGCAAGGCAGTGGAGAAGGGCGTCGATCTACTCGTTGCCAACGACGTCGCCGAAGCCGGCAGCGGATTTGGCACCGACACCAATCGAGTAACGATCATGCACCCCGACGGTTCGACGGAGGAATGGGAGCTCATGTCCAAGCGGCAGGTGAGCGATCGCCTCTGGGATCTCGTTCGTCAGATCCGTCCGTAGCGGCTCGTATACTGCGGCCCGTGCGATCCTGGAACTTCACCTCTGAATCAGTAACCGAAGGCCACCCCGACAAGGTGGCCGACCGCATCTCCGACGCCGTTCTGGATGCAGTTCTCAAGGAGGATCCTCAGGGCAGGGTTGCCTGTGAGGTGCTGGTGACCGGTGGTCTGGTCGTCATCGCTGGTGAGATCACTGCATTGAGCGAACCGGACCTGGAAGGCATAGCCCGACGGGTAATCGCCGACGTGGGCTACACCGACGATCAGTTGGGTTTCTCGGCGGACTCCTGCCGGGTCCAAATCGAAGTGCAGCAGCAAAGCCCGGATATCGCCGGTGGTGTGGGGAACGCTCTCGAAGGCCGGGCCGGCTCCGGCGATCTCTACGATCAGCTGGGAGCAGGCGACCAGGGAATCATGTTCGGTTTCGCGTCAAACGAAACGCCCGACCTCATGCCTACACCCATCCAGCTGGCCCACAGAATGGCGGAGCAGCTGTCCCGCGTGCGAAAAGAGGGAGGCCTCGAATACCTGAGGCCGGACGGTAAGACGCAGGTGAGCGTGGAGTACCAGGACGATCGTCCTGTGCGCGTGTCGCGACTCCTGATCTCGACCCAACACGCGCCAGATGCCCCTTTCGAATCGATGAAGTCTGATCTTTGGAAGCACGTCGTCGACGCCGTCATACCCGATGACCTACTCGACGACTCAAGTGAGCTGCTTGTAAATCCCTCGGGTCGGTTCGAACTCGGCGGTCCGGCGGCCGATACCGGATTGACGGGCCGCAAGATCGTAGTGGATACCTATGGCGGATTCTCACGGCATGGCGGGGGAGCGTTCAGCGGCAAGGATCCCACCAAGGTGGATCGGTCGGCATCGTACGCCGCTCGATATGCGGCCAAGAACATCGTCGCCGCCGGGCTGGCAGAGAAGGTCGAACTGCAGATCGCCTATGCAATCGGCAGCGCCAAACCATTCTCGGTGCTCGTCGAGACCTTCGGGACCGGCCGCATGTCGAATCGTGAACTAGAGCATATGGTTTTGGAGACTTTCGACTTCCGTCCAGCCGCGATCATTGATCATCTGGGGCTGCGTTCTGCGATCTATGAACCGACGACCGCATACGGCCACTTCGGCCGGCCGGAGTTCAGCTGGGAGCAAACGGACGCGGTGGCGGCGCTTCAAGCCGAAGCGGGATGATCGCCCGGGTAGTCCCGGACATTCCCAGTTTCGCAGTCGACGACGGCTTCCGGTACTCCATTCCTGCTGATCTCACCGTTGACGTGGGGTCGATTGTGCGCGTACCCCTCGGTGGTAGGAAAGTGCGTGGATTCGTCGTCGCTATCGAGGAGGGGTCGGCGGAAGGCCTGAAGCCGATTCGCGGCCGATCGGGCGCCGCGGACTTGTTCGACGCTCGACTGCTGCAAACCTTGCGCTGGGCGGCACAACACTATGTAGCGCCGCTGTCGGTGCTGCTGCGACGAGCTGCGCCACCCAACCTTCCTCGAATCACGAAACGCGCTCCCCGCTCCGTCGAGGCAACGGGCGATTCCGACTCCCCGGCAGCACGACTCGGGCGAGAGATAGCGGACGGTAGAACTCGCAACGCCTTCCTCCAGTCCGGCGATGCGGAAGACATCGTGCAAGTGGCCGGTCCGGTAGTAGCCAGAGGGGCGTCCGTCCTTGTGGTAGCCCCGTCCGCGGTAGAGGCTATTGAACTGCAGGCATACCTAGCGGGTGCATTCGGCGATGTCGTAATGGCCGTTACCCCGGACACGAGTGATCGTGATGTGACCACCATCTGGAGTCGGGCCGCTTCTCAGTCCGGCTACATCGTTGTCGGCACACCGCGAGTAGCGCTCTGGCCGATCGCGAATCTGGGCGCGGCGATCGTGGTGGGAGAAGCGCGGCGGGCCATGAAGGATCGGCAGACACCCACGGTGCATGCCCGTGAGCTTCTCCGTGCACGTAGTGGCGTGGAACGATTCGCGCTCGTGACCACCGGTCTGGTGCCGTCGACAGATGTGGCGGCCACCGGCACTGAAGTGATTCCGGCATCCAAGGGCAGGCCCTGGTCGCTGGTGGAGTTCGTCGACAGGACTGAGGAGCCGCCTGGGACGGGCCCGCTCGCCGACCGTACCAAACATGCCATCGCGGCCGCGGTACGCCGCGGCGAGAGAGTCCTGGTGTTCACCCATCGACGCGGTTACGCCCCGGTGTTTCGATGCGTGAAGTGCCGCGAGTTGAGAGTATGTGGTGTATGCGGTGCTCGAGTCGACCGCGATGGAATCTGCCGGCGCTGCGGGGCATCGGCCGACCATTGCTTGTCGTGCGGATCTGATCGATTCGAGCCACTCGGAGCAGGCGTTGACCGGGTTCTCGAACTAGTGAGGCGTTTCATCGATACCGATAAGGTGGGATTCGCCGTAGACGACCGCCTCGTCACGGTCGGATCCGTTCGGGATCTCCCGTCTGTGGCTCCCTGCTCTTTGGCGGTGGTGGTTGATGCGGATGGCTTGGTTCTGGGCACCGACTATCGGGCAGCGGAGGAGGCATTGCGGGCACTCGCCCGTGTCTGTGCTCTGGTGGGTTCGGGGCATGGGAACCGAACCATCATCCAGACGGCAAATCCCCAGCACCCTGTGCTCGTAGCGCTGGGCCGGGCTGAGATTGCTCCGTTTTTGGCAAACGAACTCGAGCAACGTGCGCAGTTCGGGTTTCCTCCCGCCGGAGATCTAATCGTCCTCGAGTGCAGACCGTGTCCAGACGACGCGGCGGGGAAGCTCAGTTCCCGACTCACCGGCATCTCGGTTCTCGGTCCGGCACCAATCGAAGGTGGTTCCAGGTGGCTCTTGCAGGGGCCGGATCTGACATCAGCCCGCCGAGATCTCAGAAAGCTTGCGGGCGAGTGGCGTGATGCCGGTGCACGGCTGCGAATAGACGTCGATCCGATCGACCTTTAGACGGCAGGTCGGTTGAGGCCATTCGTGCTATCAGATACTGCCGGCCGGAGGAGAAACTGCACTACTCTCTGCGCTCATGGCGGTCTTTCCAATACGAACCTTCGGCGATCCGGTTCTTCGGACCGTTGCAGCCCCTGTTGACGACATCGACGGTGGTATAGCGCGCCTCGTCGAAGACATGATCGAAACGATGTACGACGCGCCGGGCGTTGGCCTAGCGGCTCCACAGATCGGCATTTCGAAGCGAGTGTTCGTCTTCGATTGGGCAGACGGTTCCGGTGCTCACGTCATGATCAATCCGGAGATGATCGAGACATCAGGCGAGTGGGAGTTCGACGAAGGATGTCTCTCGGTTCCCGGGCGGTATTGGCCGATCCGCCGTCCGGCTCAGGCACGCGTACGCGGCCTCAATCTCGACGGAGAGATGGTCGAATACGGTGGAAATGAGTTGCTTGGACGTGTACTACAGCATGAGTTCGATCATCTCGAGGGCATGCTGTTGCTGGAGCGCCTCGACCGCCGGACTCGCAAAGAGGCGCTCCGAGAACTGCGAGACGAGGCTCTGGGTCTTTGATTACCTCGATCTTTCTCGGAACGCCGGAAGCCTCCGTGCGCGCACTCCAGACGACGGCAGCAATGACCGAAGTGCGGCTGGTCGTTACCCGACCCGACAAGCCGCGCGGCCGGTCGAAGCAGCTCGTTCCTTCGCCGGTGAAAGAAGCTGCAATCAGCCTGGGACTGCCGATTGCTCAACCCGTAGGTCGCCGCGGTCTATTGGACGCCGTAGCTTCGGTGGGCTCGGTCGATGTTGGCGTCGTCGTGGCGTTTGGAATGCTCCTCCGACCCGAGGTTCTCTCGCTACCTCGCAAAGGATTCGTCAACCTGCATTTCTCGCTGCTTCCTCGCTGGAGGGGAGCCGCTCCGGTTGAAAGGGCCATCCTCGCCGGCGATCCGATCACCGGGGCAACTCTGATGGAGATCAACGAAGGGCTCGATTCGGGTCCGATCATCAGCAGTGCGACGACGCAGGTGGATCCGTCCGAGAACTCCGGCGAACTCCTCGAACGTCTTTCCGATATCGGAGCCAAGCTTCTCGGGCGCGATCTCGACCGCTTCGTTCACGGCCGGCTACTTCCAGTCGGTCAATCCGGCGAAGGTGTCACCCATGCTTCGAAGATCTCCACGGATGAGGCACGACTAGAACTGACGGAATCGGTGACAGTGGTTGCCCGGAAGATCCGGGCATTCAACCCGCGTCCGGGAGCATTCGCATTCCTGGACGGACGCCGGTTCAAGATCTGGAGCGTTTCACGCGGGCAGGGTGATCGGTTGGAACCTGGAGAGGTCCGGGTAGAGCCCCACGCAGTGAGTCTCGGGGTCGGCGATGGCAATCTGGTCCTCGAGACCGTGCAAGCAGAGGGTGGTCGAAGGATGTCCGGCCCCGATTGGGCCCGCGGTGCCAGAGTCGCTCGAGCTGTTCTGACATGAAACCCGGTGTAGAAGCCCGCAAAGCGGCTGCCCGAACAGTGGGTCTCGTTATGAGAAGTGGAGCATTCAGCAACCGGTTGGTCGACGCTTCCCGGTTGGATGGAGCCGACGGAGCCCTCTTCCGGTTCCTCACCTATACGACGCTCAGGCACCTCAAGCGAGTTGACTCGCTCATTGAGATGCACAGCGCCAAGAAGGTATCGGCACTCGATGTCGAGGTGGCAGACGTGCTTAGGGTGGCAGTTGCCGAGGTGTTGTACGGCCGGGCGCCTTCGCACGCCATCGTCGATTCCGCAGTTGAGTCTGTCAAGACCGGCAGGTCGAAGCGAGCAGCCGGATTCGTCAACGGTCTGCTTCGCTCACTTCTCCGATCGGAGCTGCCTGAGGAACCCTCCGATCCTCGGGTCGAATACCCGGACTGGATTGTTTCCAGCCTGAATGCTGCCTGGCCGGAAGAAGAGGTCGAAGGGTTTTTCTCAACCTCCCTGCAGGATGCCCCACGCCAAGTCCGTTCCCGTGACGGCGCTGCAGTAGGTGATCAGGATTCTGTCGCCGGTATCCCCGGTGCATTTGATTGGAACAGCGCCGGGACCATCCCGCCGAACTTCGTCGTCCAAGATGCCGCCAGCGTTGCGGTAGGCAATACCGTTCCGCTTCGATCAGGCGATTTGGTTCTCGACTTGACCGCCGCCCCGGGAGGCAAGGCCGCCCACCTGCACGATCGTGGCGCCAGGGTTGTAGCGGTGGATCGCCATCACAGGCGCGTGAAGGACGGCGCCCTCCGATTTCCGATGCTGAAATGGGTCGTAGCCGATGGACGCCGACCACCTTTCAACGAAGACTCATTCGATCATGTTCTTCTGGACGCTCCCTGCTCCGGACTCGGAACTATGCGTCGCCGACCGGAGATCCGCTATCGGGTCGAGCAGCAAGATGTCGAACGTTTGAGCAAGGTTCAAAGGGAGTTGCTAGATGTCGCATTCAGGCTCGTCAAGCCGGGCGGGACCGTGACCTACTCTGTCTGTACGGTGACACCTGAAGAGACCATCGAGGTGGTTGAGGACTTCGCAGCATCACCACCACCCGGCGTAGCGGGAAAGCAATGGGGGAAAGGTGTGCTGCTGGGGCCACATCTATCGGGAACGGACGGGATGTTCATAAGCGTCCTGAGCCGTCCGTAATGCCTATACACTCGCGCTCCATGGATGACATCAAGATTGCTCCGTCTCTGCTCGCGGCTGACTTTGCCGATCTCGCAGGCGAGATCGAACGGATCGAGCAGCACGTCGACATGTTGCATCTGGACATAATGGACGGCCACTTCGTGCCAAACATCTCCTTTGGGATGCCTGTGATCGCATCAATTCGAGCCAGGAGCAATCTCGTCTTTGATTGCCACATGATGACGACCAACCCGGACTTGTATTTCGAGGAACTTCGCGCCGCCGGTGGCGATCTGGCAATGATCCACATCGAGGCCATCACAGATCCAACCGAGGCTGCTGAACAGGCGCGAGCAGCCGGGCTCGGATTTGGACTCGTGGTCAATCCACCCACGCCCGTCGAGGCGATCGAACCGTTTGTCGAGTTGTGTGACATGGTGCTCGTAATGTCGGTTCATCCGGGCTTCGGGGGCCAGCACTTCATCAGTGAAGTCCTTCCCAAAGTAGAAGCTATTCGGAAATGGGTTGATGTATCCGCTTTGGATGTCGATATACAGATCGACGGGGGCATCAATCCTGCTACCGCCCGACTGGCCCGCGAGGCCGGCGCCAACGTGTTTGTCGCCGGAACTGCGATTTTTCGGGCAGATGATCCCGTCGCTGCAATCGACCGATTGCGGGAAGCCATCAACGGAACGTGAAATGAGTGCACGGATTCTGGTCGTCGACGACGATCCAGACATAGTTCAGTTTGTGCGGGTGAATCTCGAACTAGAAGGTTTCGAGGTGGACACCGCCAATGATGGACATGAGGCGATGAAATCGGCGCTGACCGGCGCGCCCGATGTCGTCGTACTCGACGTGATGATGCCGGGAATGGACGGCCTCAATGTTCTGCGGCGCCTTCGCTCCCATCCAGCAGCCGCCAACACATCGATCATTCTGCTGACGGCGAAGGCCCTACCCGAGGACAGGGTCACCGGGTTGGATCTCGGAGCTGATGACTACATCACCAAGCCCTTCGATATCAACGAGCTCGTCGCGCGCGTGAAGGCGGTGCTGCGCCGTACAAAGGCGCTGCGAGACGTTTCGCCGTTGACCGGATTGCCCGGGAACTTCCGAATTGCTACTGAGCTAGAGGCCCGAATCGATTCTGGGGCCGAGTTTGCGCTCGTCTACGCGGATCTCGACAACTTCAAGGCCTACAACGACCATTACGGATTCATGCGGGGCGATCAGGTCATCAAATTCACTGCCCATGCCCTACTGGAAGCAGCCGCCGAACTCGAGGATCCGTCTTCCTTTGTAGGGCATATCGGGGGAGATGACTTCGTGGCAGTGATTCTGCCGGATCAGGCTGAACGATTCTCCCGGGCGGCAATCTCGGTGTTCGACAACGGGGTGCTCGATTACTACGAGACTGCAGACGCCTTGCGGGGATACATCGAAGTGACGGACAGGCGCGGCGAACGCCATGCTTTCCCCGTGGTTTCGATCTCGCTTGGGGTAGCAACCAACACCCACCGCGATATCACCTCGCAGTGGCAGGCGTCTGCGATCGCGGTCGAGATGAAGGAACACGCCAAGCGAGTCTCAGGCTCGAGCTACGAGATCGATCGTCGGATGATGTAGAGGTCGAAGCTTTGAGCTTCGACCTCAGCCCATGGCCTTTGGCCATTAGCCATTCCCCGCTGGCTTCTCGGCCGGTTTTGGGCGCCGGGAAAAGGGTACAATCAGGTTGCCCCCTTCAGGGCAGGGTGTAATTCCCGACCGGCGGTCAAAGCCCGCGAACCCTTATGGGTTGATACCGGTGAGATTCCGGAGCCGACGGTGACAGTCCGGATGGGAGAAGGAGGGCGTCGCTCTTTCGCGCGCTCGCCGGTCTCAAAGGAGCGATTGCGTGACAGAACATATGGAGCGTGCGGTTCAGATTGCGCGCGAGTTTCACCCCCATCCGAATCCCCGGGTCGGTGCCGTAATCGTCGACCGCAGCGGACGGGTCGTAGGTGAGGGATCCCATCGACAAATCGGTGGGCCACACGCGGAGGTGCAAGCACTGAAGGCGGCAGGCAATCTCGAGGCCGGTTGCACGATGTACGTCACGCTCGAACCATGTAATCATCAGGGGCGTACGGGTCCCTGCACTGCGGCGATTTCTGCGGCCGGTATTTCGAGAGTAGTGATCGGTGCGCTCGACCCCGACATGAGTGTCTCCGGCAAGGGAGTACAGGAGTTACGGCGAAGCGGCATTGAAGTCGAGATCGCCGATTCTGCTCCCGGTCTGGCCGACCTCGACCCGGGCTATTTCCACCATCGGCGGACGGGTCGGCCGCGGTTCACTCTCAAGTCCGCTATCACTCTCGACGGCCAGGTCGCGGCCGCGGACGGATCATCCAAATGGATTACAGGCGAGGCAGCGCGCCTCGACGGACACCGCCTGCGTGCAGAAGCCGATGCCGTCCTCGCCGGTGCCGGTACCGTTATCTCGGATGATCCCGGCCTGGATGTGCGATTGGACGGATACAGTGGCCATCAACCGCGTCCGGTGATCATCGCTGGTCGACGCCAATTGCCGCTCGATGCGCAGTTGTTTGCCCGAGACCCCCTCGTGGTCACCACCTCCGGAGTCGATCAACCGGGAGAACTACTCGTCGTTGAACAAGGCGAGAATGGTCGGCCGGACCCTGCTGCGACCGCGGCAGCACTAGGCGAGAGGGGGATTGTCGACGTTCTGATCGAGGGTGGTCCCGGCATCGCCGCTGCGTGGTGGAAAGCCGGCCTGATAGACAGGGGCATCTGGTATATCGGAGCGCGATTGGCCGGAGGTACGGGTTACAACGCTTTCAGCGGGACTTTCCGGACACTGGCGGACTCCCGTCTCATCAAAATACTCGACATATCGAAGCTGGACGCCGACCTGCGGGTCGAGTTCATAATGGAGGACTGATGTTTACCGGAATCGTGGAGACCATGGGCGAGGTGACTGCTGCCGAAAGATCCGACGGCGGTATGCGTATGCGTGTCCGGGTTCCGGGCTTGAACCTCTCGATCGGCGACTCGGTAGCTGTCAACGGAGTCTGCCTCACGGCCGTCTCCGTCGACGAGTCAGGTTTCGAGGCCGATCTCGTACTCGAAACCTTGGCGCGCACGAACCTCGGTGAAACGACGACCGGCGATCGAGTGAATCTGGAACGCCCGATGCCTGCAGACGGTCGCTTCGACGGTCACATTGTTCAGGGGCA
This sequence comes from Acidimicrobiia bacterium, assembly GCA_048550235.1. Classification (GTDB taxonomy): domain Bacteria; phylum Actinomycetota; class Acidimicrobiia; order Spongiisociales; family JAHEDJ01; genus JAHEDJ01. The sequence goes on from JBLYYS010000134.1 coordinate 12,248, forward strand.
CATAGACGGAGTGGGGCAGGTAGTGAGGGTGATGCCGGAAGGTGATGGCAAACG
>JBLYYS010000135.1:0-8342 GCA_048550235.1 Acidimicrobiia bacterium
AAGTCGGAGCCCTCTCCACGCGACGACGGAGCTCCGACTCGCACGAGACCTGAGAGTCGGAGCCTCCTGGCCACAGAGACAAGCACCGACTCCTGAGATAACTGAAAGTCGGAGCCTCCTAGCCACCCACAGAGACAAAGCACCGACTCCCAAGAAACCTGAAAGTCGGAGCCCTCTCCACGCGACGACGGAGCTCCGACTCGCACGAGACCTGAGAGTCGGAGCCTCCTGGCCTACTTCCCTCTCAGTTTCCTGACCAGTTCGACATAGCGATCCATCTGCGTGATGAAACTCGAAGCGTCCTCGGAGACCTCCGGATGCCGCATCCTCATGGCCGACACAGCAAACTTCGCGCCACGGAAGTAGGGCTCCATCGCATGGAGCGGCATCGCCCTGGGACCCGGGTCGAGCGATCCAACCTCCACTTCCCGCCCAGAAATCGCGGGCAAACCAAGATCGGAAAGCGCCGCGATAGCCGCATCCTCAGAGTCGCGGTCGGCGTAGTCCCGGCTGGTCTCTCCGAATACGATTTCTCCATCCGGCGCAATGACGAAGATCGCTGGCTTGGCGATACCTCTGGGATCCGTGGGATCGGCCACACCCATCGGCTCGATAGCCCCGCTGCGATCTGGATCACTCAAGATCGGAAACGGGAGCTCGAGTTTGTCGACCAGTGCAGCGTTCTGCCCTGGCGAGTCGACCGAAACAACAGCGATGCGAGCTCCGGCCGCGGTGACCTCTTCGTACTTGTCCGACAGACTGACCAGCTGTCCGTTGCAGTACGGTCACCAATCGCCTCGTAGGAAGACGATCATCTGCGCGGTGTCGAGGTTGGCCGAAAGGGTCCAGTGCCGCCCGGCCTGGTCGAGAAGTGTGAAATCCGCCGCCTTCATGAATCTCCTCCCGTAGTGTCCCAACGCTAGCGGCCTGGTCATCTTCCAACCTGTAAGGTCGTTCCATGCCGGACCGCCCCAGACCCGCCATCAACCGGGTTGCCTTCACGAGTCTCCTAGCAGCCGCGATGGCTGTGGCGACGTTTGCCGGACCGGCGTTCGCGGTGCTGGCCAGGTTCATAATCGATGATCTCGGGCTCACCCGGGCGGAGCTCGGATGGATCGTGGCCGCCTTCTCGGCTGTCGGCGCCCTGGCATCCCCTTCGATAGGACGAGTCACGGACATCATCGGAGGGCGAAGAACGCTGGCGGCGATCTTCATCCTCAGCGGTCTGGGCATGTTGGCCATCTCCGTCGCGCCGGGCTACTCGTGGCTGCTGGCAGCCGCAGTTCTCACCGGCCTTGGCCAAGCTTCTGCCAACCCGGGCACCAACAAGCTGATCTCGGTTCATATCCCCCTTGGAGGACGAGGGGCGGTGACGGGACTGAAGCAATCCGGCGTGCAGATCGGAGTGTTCCTAGGCGGGCTACTACTACCGGCCGGTGCCCTCGCCTGGGGGTGGCGGACAACCCTCGCGATCGCCGGAGTGCTCTCGATCCTCACGCTCGGCGCGGTCCGGTTGGTTGTTCCGCCCGACGTTCAACAGCAGGGACTACCCGCGCCGACGGCCAAGACCGTCTGGACACCACCGATCATCTGGCTGACCCTCTATGGATTCCTCATGGGGGCGGCCGGAGGAGCTGTCAACACATACATACCCCTGTACGGGGAGGAAGCGATCGGACTGACCGTTACGACTGCAGGACTCGTTGCCGGTATTGCCGGGTTGACCGCCTTCTTCTCGCGGATTTGGTGGGCTCGCCACAGTGAGCGATCGGGCGACTACGTTGGAGCCCTTGCCTGGATCGCCGGATTGTCGGTGCTATTCGTCGGCGCACTGATCGCCGCCAAGACGGGAGGGGCATGGCTGCTCTGGGTTGGTGCTCTCGGGATCGGGGCCTCGGCCACCGCCTGGAATGCGGTGGGAATGCTGGCGGTAATGGTCTTCGCGGGCCGGGAGCGCTCCGGCGGAGCGTCCGGTGTGGTCTTACTGGGATTCCTGGCCGGTCTCGGCTTGGGACCACCGGCATTTGGCTGGTCCGTAGACCAACTGGACTCCTACACGCCGGGGCTCATCGCGGCTCTCTCCATTTTCCTGATCGCAACCCTGCTGGCGGCGCAATGGCGCCGCACCCCGGACCCCACCTGAACCGCTGGCACGAGGTTTCCTGTCAATGCGGCGAATCGTTTTCGATACGCACGATTGACACAAAAGAGGCACAGGATTTCCTGTCAATGCGGCGTACGGTTTTCGGTATGCCCGATTGACAGGAAACCCCGGGTCTCGCGGAAAGGGGCCCCGCAGATGCGGGGCCCCTTCTGTGCGCCGTGCGTCATGAGATCACGGCGTCGGGAAGTCCAGCCTCCCTTCGACCGCCGGAGCGATCGGCCCGGTTTGGGCTTCCACATAGTTGATCACTGAGTCACGGACGTACAGCTGCGTATCTGCAACGATCTGGTCAAGCGGCCAGAGGGTTACCCCGGCATCGTTGAAGTTGCAGGATCCTGCTGCGACATAGTTGACCGTTGATACGTTGTAGTAGGTCGCCGCATCGGTGAAGTCGATCGGATTGCTACCGAGCATCATTGAATCAACGTTGTTGCCATCCGGCTCCGTCGATAGATCACCGACATAGGTAATGACATTGCCCGAATCGGTGGCGAGCATGCATGTCGTGTAGTGCGAGTATCCGCCCCATGGGTAGCCCTGGTTGAACCACCACCAGTTGCGATAGCTCCGCTCGAGCACGTTCTTGATCTCCGGTCCATTCATGGAGATAACCACGAGCGAATTCTCATACCTCATGAGATCGAACATGTCACCCTTGGTCAGCTCGACTGGATCCGCAGAGGTTGCTCCGTCGGCGACGGCCGCATCTGTCATAGCTCCCGACAGGTGGAAGTCGGCGGTGACTCCAGCCTTGTCGAACAGCTCCCACACGGCGGCGTCCGCCTGCAGGTTCGCCGAGTTGGTCTCTTCGGTATAGGCATTGGTGCCATCGATGGCAACCATGGTCTCGCCTATCACCGTGGAATTGTAGGCGTCAATCTCGGCGATATACGGCGCCAGGTAGGCCTCCAGAGTCGGATCCGGCGTCGCCTCGCTGGTCGGAATCAAGAATCCCTCACGGAGAACGATGTCGTCACCGATGAACCCGACGTTGACCTGGCCGAGATATCCGGCGTAGCGCCGAGCATGGGCTACCAGAGTTCCATCCGGATTGTTCACAGGATCCGAAACCATCACCGCCGGGTTCAGAGTCGTGTGGCTATGTCCCCCGATGAGGACATCGATACCGCCGACGCTCTGCGCAATCAGCTCGTCGCTATCGATTTCACCCCCGTACGGCCGATAGCCGACGTGAGTGAGACCTACGAGCAGGTCCGGGCTCTCACTCAATAGCAGTTCGGGAACCAGAATTGCCGCCGTATCAACCGCCGGGTAGAACGTCATGCCCGGAATGTTGGTCGGTAGTTCGTAGCGGTAGATGCGCGGGTTGGTGATACCGAACACGACTACATCACGACCGCCGATGTCGAACGTGACGTAGTCATCGACGTTGTCGTTGATGAACCCATACGAACCGTCGTCGTCCATGTTGGCCGTGCCCAGAAGCGGGAAGTCGACCTGGCCCAACATTGTCGCGAAAGTGGTCGGTCCAAAGTTGAACTCATGGTTGCCGATCGTCAGTGCGTCGTACCCGAGCATGTTCATGCCACCGGCAATGGGATTGTCCGGTCGATCCTTGAAGAAGTAGGCAAACGAGTTCCCCTGGAACGTGTCTCCTGCATCGAACAGCAACGCGTCCGGGTTGTGTGCAAGCTCCTCGTTGATCAAGGAAGCGAGGTAGACCATTCCGCCGCCGTAGTAGTCGGCCTCCCACCTTCCATGGGTGTCGTTCGTGTGGAGCATCGTCACGACATCGTCGAGACGAATGATCCGATCCATCGGTATGTCCTCGGCATCAATCACACCATCGGTGAATGTCCCCAGGTACTCGACGAGACCTTCCTGCATGTCGAAGTAGGTGTCCCAACGGTTCGTACCTTCAGCGAAGGTCGTCCAGCCGTCCTGGCCGCCGGCCAGGAAATTGTTGGTCACCACTCGGTACACCTGATCGCGCACGAGCGGATCACCGTCAACTTCGACTCCGTAGGCACCCCAGGCCGTGGCCGTGTCATCACCGGTGTTGTTGTACCAGTACCAGCTGGCTCCCGACGTCTGCAGAATGCCCTTGTACAGATTGGCCGACTGGTCGAGCAGCGTCTGGATCTGCGCACCGGTCAGATCCATCAGATACAGGGTGTTGCCAAATGGCAGGGTATCGAACGTGGCGCCCCATGTGACGGTGAACGGGAATGCTCCGCTGGGCGACACAATGTCGGCACGTAATCCACCTGGATTCGTGAAGGCGATATCCACCGAGCCGTTGACTTCACCATCGTCGTACCCGTCCGCTTTCCACAGCATGGAATCGGTGACGATGTCGCCGATCAAGGATTCATCGTTGTAGTCGCGGGTCAGGTCGATATTCGATTCAACCACCGGTTGGTTGACGATCGGAGCCACAACCTCGGCCCAATAGGCGATTCGGGCAGCTACATCGAAGTCAACGTCGTTGGCCAAAGACATTGCTCCGGCAACCAACGCGGCAGCAGCCTCGGGATCGACCCGCTTGCCACTGCGCGCCTCCACCTCGTTGATGAAGGCTTCTAGTTTGTTCACCGCCGCATTGAACTGACCGCTCTCCATCGACTTCATCACACTCTCGAGCTTCTTCACGAGACTGTTGTAGACGCCGGCCGGAGCGATCAGCCCATCTTCGAACATGCCTGTTACATCGGCCAGAAGGTCTGCAACGGAGGGTCCGCCGGTGATGGTCATCAACTCGTGGTCGACAATCGACATCGATTTCGTTGCCGGATCTACCGCCAGATCGACCCGACCGAGCCAGCGACCGTAGTAACCGGCCGACACGATGGCAGTCTCCCCGACCATCAGCGGATCGAAAAGCGCCTGGTGCTGGTGTCCGCCGATCATCAGATCAACCGGCGTACCGGCATCAATCAGATTCTGGGCCACCGTGGCCAAACCTTCGTACGGGCCACTGTCGTCGGTACCCATGTGGACCAACACAACCATGGCATCAGCCTGTGCCATTACCTCGTCGTAGTAGTAGAGAATCGTCTCGGTCAGGTCCTTGAAAACCAGACCAGCCGTGGTGCCTATCAGCGTCACCTCAGGGGTTTCCTGGCCGGCCAGGCCGAGAACACCCAGATTGATTCCGCCAACTTCGAGGATCTCATATGGCTGCGCCCAGTCGGGTAGGTCCCAATCGGTTCCTTCGAGAACGACGTTGGCCCCGAGCCAAGGGAATTCAGATTGGGCCACACGGGCCTCCAATTCCACCTGGCCCTTGTCGAACTCGTGGTTGCCGAATGCGGCGGCGTCGTAGCCGATCATGTTGTAGATGTCGATGGTGCTCTCACCCATCAACAACTGGGAGATGGCCGGGGCCGCGAAGTAGACGTCACCGGCATCGAGCAAGGCGACGTTTTCGTCGCCGACATCGGCTCTGATGTCGTTCACCATCCGGGCCAAGTAGGCAGACCCGCCCCTGAACCTGTAGTCGGTCTCGAGCCGACCATGGAAGTCGTTTGTGTGGAGCAACGTGATCTCGACGAGATCGTCTCCACTTGGTGCAGCCGGTGGCTTCGCCAATGCGGCCGTCGGAATGATCATGGCGAGAGCTATCACCACAATCAGCAGCTTGCCGTTTCCTATGCTCATGACTCCTCCAGGTTCCTCCCCGGAGGCCAGGGGAGAAGCACGACAGCGGACGCTGCAGAACCCCTTCCAACTACCAACAATGCTCCTATCTGACCGGCGTCGCAAGAGGCGAAAGACCGCGCGACGTGGCCAGACCATCCTTAGGTGCACCTCAACGGACTAGCCAGGATTTGCTCTCCCATGCCGGCATCGCCTCTGATACGCTGCCGGGGTCACGAGCGGAAAGGAGCGATCAAATGAGAACAGAACCCTCGCGTTCAATGCGCCAGATTCATTCGGTGCTCCGCTCGGACAATCCCGGTTAGCCGGTTTCCGCAGGGGCACCCACGACGAGGAGTGCTCAGAAGATGGAGACATCCATGTCCGTGCTCGTTGCACTCGGTTGGAACGAGCAAGTATCAGAAACCTACGACAAGTTCAGCTCAGGAGAACAGACCCCCGGGAGAGTACAAAGAGTCGACCGCGGGAGTGTGCTGGTCTCGACCGTCGAAGGGACGGTCCGAATGAACGATGCCCGCAGAGACCCGCCTCCCGGTTCCGAAACGGGTCCTCCGGCAACCGGTGACTGGGTGGTCACTGGTTCCGATCCAGACCTGGGCGCGGTTTTCGTAGTCATCCTGCCGCGCTCCACGGCTATCTCACGTCGCGACCCGGCGAACGACGGTTCCGGGCGAGTCGCTCAAGTTCTTGCTGCCAACATCGATCGCGTGTTCATCGTCCACGGACTCGACCGCCCACCACAGCCGGGCCGTTTGGAACGATCACTGGTCGTCGCATGGGATAGCGGTGCCGAGCCCACGCTCGTCCTAACCAAGACCGACCTAGTCGACCCCGAAATCGCCACCAATGTGAAGAAGGACCTCGAGTCGCTCACGCCCGGCGTGGAGGTGATAGCTGTGAGCAACAAGACCGGAGCAGGATTCGCACAACTCGCCCCACTGCTCGTGCCGGGATCCACAGTTGCGCTGCTCGGTGCTTCAGGGACCGGAAAGTCGAGCCTGGTGAACAGACTGGTTGGTGTCGATGCCCAAGCAACCGGCGACACTCGGCGGGGCGACGGCAAGGGCCGTCACACAACCACGACCCGGGACCTCATCACGCTCAGCTCGGGAGCAGTCCTCATCGATACGCCGGGTTTGCGAGAGATCGGTTTGTGGGACTCCCGCGAAGGACTCGACGTTGCTTTCAGGGACATCTCAAACCTCGCCCTCGGCTGCCGGTTCCGAGACTGTGATCACAGCGCGGAACCCGGTTGCGCGGTAGTCGCCGCGGTCGAAAACGGAACACTCGACGAACGAAGACTTGCGAGCTATCGAAGTCTGAAGGTCGAGGTCTCGGCAGCGGAGGGTTTGGTCCGGCGGAAGAGAGCCACTCGCGGACGGCGCCGCGATGCACCCCAACTGGATCGGGAGGATTGGTGAGGAACGGCAGGTCATTCGTCACCGAGCGTACGATGGGGGTATGGATCCGGCTCTCCTGGAAGAATCGGCCGTAGCGACCAGCTACTGGCACCGGCTCGAAGACGGTCGTATTCAGTGTGATTTGTGTCCTCGTGAATGCAAGCTCCGGGATGGCCAGCGTGGCTTGTGCTACGTCCGGGCGTGCCGTGACGATCAGGTCGTATTGACCACCTACGGTCGCTCGTCGGGCTTCTGCGTCGATCCGATCGAGAAGAAACCCCTCAACCATTTCCTGCCGGGAACGCCCGTGCTCTCTTTCGGTACGGCCGGCTGCAACCTTGCGTGCCGATTCTGTCAGAACTGGGATATCTCCAAAGCCAGGGAGCACGATGTGCTGGCCGACCAGGCCTGCCCGGACCGTATCGCCCGCATCGCAGCCGATCTCGACTGTCGGAGTGTCGCATTCACTTACAACGACCCGATCGTGTTCCTCGAATACGCATTGGACACGGCTGCAGCCTGCCGGAACCGTGGCCTCGAGACCGTGGCAGTCACAGCGGGATACATCCATCCTGAACCTCGCCGGGATTTCTTCGCCGTCATGTCGGCCGCCAATATCGACCTCAAGGCGTTCAACGAGGAGTTCTACCTGCGCACCTGCGCGGGAAGCTTGCAGCCGGTTCTCGACACGCTGGAGTATGTGGCGAATGAGACGGCCGTCTGGCTCGAGATCACAACGCTGTTGATTCCCGGCTTGAATGACTCCGATAGTGAGATCGATGCCATGAGCAGGTGGCTCGTTGACCATCTGGGCAGGGATGTTCCACACCATTTCACTGCATTCCATCCCGACTTCAAGATGCGGGACCGAGCGGCCACACCGTCTGCGACCCTCGCCCGGGCTCGCAAGATCGCCGTCGACAACGGCGAACGGTACGTGTACACCGGCAACATCCACGATCCGATCGGACAGTCGACCTCGTGTCACGGCTGCGGCGCGATTCTCATCGAACGCGACTGGTACAAACTCGGAGCGTGGAATCTCGACAATGAGAGCCGCTGCGACCGTTGCGGGGTTTCCTGTGCCGGCGTGTTCGAGTCGGAGCCGGGCAAGTGGGGTTCTCGCCGGCTCCCCGTCCGCATGACCGGCAGGTGAT
>JBLYYS010000136.1:0-5787 GCA_048550235.1 Acidimicrobiia bacterium
AGCATCGTCGCCACGACCGCCAGCACCGCGAATGCACCCACCGCGCCTAGGACGATGGGCATCATGCTCTGCTTGGATTTGCGCGACTTGTAGCCCTTGCGCTTCTTCGGCTTCGCCATCGGTTCCTCGTTTCGAGCGAATCGCACTTACAATCTTGCCGGAATCACATTAGGGGAATATGACAACTCAGAACACCAACAACTCGCGTTCCTGGATGATCTTCGGTGCTGTCGGCGCGTTCGTGATCGTGGCCGCCCTCGCAGCTGTGTTTCTGTCCGGTTCAGACGATCCGGATGAGGTCGGGACGGCCGCAGCCGGAATCAGTGAAACCAGGCCGGTATCTATCAGCGGTACACCGCTGCCGCTAATGCCAGAACTAGGCGCGGATGCAGCACTCGGTCTGACGATTCCTGAGGTGACCGGCCAATCATTCGACGGCACGCCGGTCGAGATCAAGAACGATGGCCGACCGAAGATCATTCTGTTTCTTGCCCACTGGTGACCGCACTGCCAGTCCGAGGTCTCGGACTTGATTGCATATTGGTCCTCAAATCCCCTTCCCACCGAAGTCGATCTGATCGCCATCAGCGGAAGCAACCGGCCAGGCGAAGCCGACTATCCGCCCAGCGAGTGGCTCGCCGACTGGCCGGTGACGACCCTCGTCGACGACGAACTCGGTAGCGCCATGCAGGCCTACGGTCTCTCGTTCTTCCCGTTCACGATTCTCGTCGACGAAACCGGGCAGGTCACAACGCGCCATGTCGGATCACTGACGGGTCCGGATCTCGAAGGTGCCGTCAGCTTCTTGCTCGGCGAAGCGTGACCAAGAGGTACTTGGAACTTGGTACTAGGTACTTGGTACTAGGTAGCGGTTCGCTTGTCGGCCCAGGCCGGCACGTATAACAACGCAAAGATGAGCGCGAACCCAACGAGGGACATGAACGGGAACGATACGAACCCGAACTGCCATATGTAGCGCTCGGTGCAGGAAGCATCCACTCCACAGAACCCGGACTCCAGACTCGGGTTCAGTTGGAGCATGTATTGGTAAGCGGCAATCACCGCTCCGATTACAACCAGCGGGTACGCGTAGATCCGCACGCGCAAGTCTTTCCGGTATGCGGCGATACCGAGGATGATTGCCAACGGGTACATCGCGATTCGCTGGTACCAGCAGAGGTCGCACGGGGCGAACTCCGCTACCTCCGAGTAGTACAGACTGCCGGCCATGGACACGGCTGCGATCAGGGCACCGAACCAGAGGGCAACGGGTGCAAACACCTCGATGGCGGCGTCACGGAATCGCGCCATGGAGGCCGACCAGCGCGCCAACACCATCACGACAACGACGCCAACCAAGCCGGCCAACGCCGCCACAGTCAGTAGCGCGAAGAATTTGGAAACGGTTTCTACTGTCATCGTTTCCATTCTTCCACAGCCTGATACCGGCAATGACATTCAGAGCCGGTCGGTCAGTTAGCCTGGAAACGATGCGAGCCGTTGTGAAGACATCACCCACCCCCGGGCTCGAGATGATCGACGTTCCGATACCGGAAGTCGCACCCGATGAGGTGCTCCTACAGGTCAAGGCCACCTCAATCTGCGGGACCGATCTCCATATTCGCAACTGGGACCCGTGGGCGGCAGCTCATGTCACGCCGCCGATTGTCGTCGGCCACGAGATGTGCGGGATCGTGGTAGACAAAGGCGCCAAGGCAGATGGACCCGACATCGGTCAGCTTGTCTCGGTTGAGTCTCATGTGGTCTGCAATCGTTGTGCGTTCTGCCGCACCGGCAAGGGCCATCTGTGTGAGAACACCCGGATCCTCGGTGTGGGCCGTGATGGGGTATATGCAGAGTACGTGGCCGTTCCTGCCGGCAATGCATGGCCGGATCCTCCCGACATGCCATATTCGATCGCATCCCTTCAGGAGAATTTCGGCAACGCGGTCCATACTTCCTCGGTCCCGACGGTATCCGGCCGCAAAGCGCTCGTCACCGGATGTGGACCGGTCGGAGTGATGGCGATTTCAGTGGCGAGGGCGCTCGGCGCCAGGTTGATTATCGCCAGCGACATCAGCAACTACCGGCTCGAGATGGCCAAACGGATGGGTGCCGACATCACGGTCAACCCGACCAGCGACGACGTGATAGGCAAGGTGATGGATGTCACCGAGGGCGAAGGGGTTGACGTTCTTCTCGAGATGTCCGGTGCTCCGCGGGCGATCGATCAGGGATTCAAGTCACTGAAACCGGGCGGAGAGGCTGCCCTGCTCGGCCTCACATCCGGCGCCCTGGATTTCGACCTGGATGACAACATCATCTTCAAGGGTGCAAGCGTCTACGGCATCGTGGGACGCCGATTGTGGACCGATTGGTTCCAGATGCGCGGACTGCTTCGATCAGGCGCAGTTGACCTCACGCCGGTCGTCACGCACAGGTTCGCTCTCGACGACTTCGAACGAGCTTTCGAGACGATGGCTTCCGGCGAATGCGGGAAGGTCATCATGTTCCCCGACCCGGCAGATGCCGACGGCCCTCTGGAGTGACAAACGTGGACAAGGTCGCATACCTACGGAGACAGCTTGCTCAGCTCGAGGCTGATGGCCTGAAGAACCAAATCCGACACATCGACGGCCCCCAGGGTGCCTGGATCAAAGTCGATGGTCGGCGGGTCTTGAATTTCTGCTCGAACAACTACCTGGGCTTGGCCAACGACCCCCGCCTGGTGTCGGCCGCCAAAGCCGCATTGGATCGCTACGGCATCGGCCCGGGAGCGGTCCGCACAATCGCCGGCACCATGGCCATCCACGACGAACTTGAAGCGAAACTAACGGAATTCAAGGGTGTGGAAGCGGCAATCTCCCTACAGGCAGGTTTCGTAGCCAACGCCGGCGCAATCCCCGCCCTGGTCGGAGCCGGGGATGTCATCGTTACCGATGAACTGAACCACGCCTCGATCATCGATGGTGTCAGATTGGCGAAGGCAGACCGCAAGATCTACCGCCATGCCGATGTAGATCACCTAGCGGTCCAGCTAGCCGAGGCTCGCGCTGAGAACGTCGGGCAGATCCTCATAATCACCGATGGCGTCTTCTCGATGGACGGCGACATCGCACCATTGAACGACATTGTTGACGTCGCCGACCGCTTTGAAGCCATGGTGATGGTGGATGACGCCCATGGCGAAGGGGTGCTCGGACGAGGCGGCAGAGGGATCGTTGATCACTTCGGACTGCACGGTCGGGTGGAAGTCGAAGTCGGAACGATGTCGAAAGCGTTCGGCGTTGTCGGAGGATATGTCGCCGGCCCGCTTCCGGTCGTAGATTGGCTACGGCAAAGGGCGCGGCCTTTCCTGTTCTCGTCGGCTGCTACTCCCCCGGACGTGGCGGCTTGTATCGCGTCTGTCGACATCCTGGCGGAATCGACCGAACTGGTCGACCGGCTATGGACCAATGCCGATCGATTCCGCCGGGCGGTCGGCAATGTCGGCTTCGACACCGGAGTCACGCAAACTCCGATTACCCCTGTAATGCTCGGCGACGAGAAGCTGGCGCAGGAGTTCTCGGCCGACCTCCTGCAGCAACACGACGTATTCGCGCAAGCCATCGCCTATCCAACGGTTCCGATGGGCAAGGCCCGCCTCCGGGTGATGATCTCGGCAGCACACAGCAATGAGGACTTGGACCACGGCATCAACGCATTCACGGAGGTCGGCCGCCGGTTGGGTGTGATCAAAGAGGAGTAACGCCGGTCGCGGCAGGGGGATCGAAAACTTACAACGAACAAGGAAGAACCAATGATCGATGGCAAACCCTTCAGCGAAGCACTCGACTACCACTCGAGGGGTAGGCCGGGCAAGATCGAGGTCCGGCCCACCAAGCCGACGGCAACGCAAGCCGACTTGAGCCTGGCCTACACGCCTGGTGTGGCCGAACCATGTCTGGCGATCCACGATGACCCGGCCCTGGCCTTCGAGTACACAAACCGCGGCAACCTGGTAGCCGTGGTCAGCAACGGCTCCGCCGTGCTGGGGCTCGGGAATATCGGTCCCCTGGCCGGGAAGCCGGTGATGGAGGGCAAAGGAGTCCTCTTCAAACGCTTCGCGGACATCGATGTATTCGACCTCGAAATCAACGCCGAAGACCCCGACGACATCATACGTTTCTGCGAAATGCTCGAACCGACCGTGGGCGGCATCAATCTCGAAGATATCAAAGCACCTGAGTGTTTCTACATCGAACAGACGCTGCGCGAGCGGCTCGATATTCCGGTCTTCCATGACGACCAGCACGGCACCGCCATTATCGCCGGCGCGGGATTCCTCAACGCCCTCGAGCTGACCGGGAGGAAGGTCGAGGAAACAACGGTTGTCTTCAATGGAGCAGGCGCAGCGGGAATCGCTTGTGCACGGTTCTTCCAGGAACTCGGAGTCCGGCACGAGAACATACTCCTCTGCGACTCGCGCGGCGTCATCTATGAAGGTCGGGACGCCAAGTTCACCAAGGAAAAAGCCGAGTTCGCCCAGGCAACCGACAAGCGGACCCTGGCGGACGCCTTGAAGGGCGCCGACACCTTCGTCGGTGTGTCGGTGGCCGATGCCGTGACTCAAGACATGGTCCGGTCGATGGCCGATCAGCCGATCATTTTTGCGTTGGCCAACCCGAATCCGGAGATCACGTATGACGCTGCCCGCGAGGCCCGGCCAGATGCGATCGTTGCGACCGGACGCAGTGACTTCCCAAACCAGGTGAACAACGTTCTCGGGTTTCCTTTCATCTTTCGCGGCGCACTCGACGTCCGGGCTACCGGGGTCTCCGAGAAGATGAAGGTGGCTGCCGCTCACGCGCTGGCAAAACTGACGCGTGAGCCTGTGAGCGAGGTCGTATTGAAGGCATACGATCTCGATCATCTGACGTTCGGACCGGACTACATCATTCCGAAACCGTTCGACCCCAGGGTGCTCTGGTACGTGGCGCCGGCCGTAGCCAGCATGGCGTGCGAGGAAGGACTTGCACTAGCTCCATGCGAAGACGTGGAAAAGTACTCCGAGGAACTCCATGCGAAGTTCCAGGCAACCTACGGCCTGATGCACACCATCACGATCAAGGCCAAGGAGCGCTCGATGCGGGTGGTCTACCCGCAAGGCGCGGATCCACGAATCATCCGCGCCGCCCGCAGAGTCAAGGATGAGGGAATCGCATCTCCAATCATTCTGGGCGCGGTGCCGGCAATCGAACGGACCGCGCGCGAACTCGAGATACCCCTGACCGACATCACTCTCCTCGACCCCTCGGAGGCCGTCGACGACCGCAAACGATATGCGGAGGCACTCTTCGAAATCCGGCAGCGCAAAGGTATGGCCCTCGACGACGCGGCGAAAGGGGTATTCGAACCGAACCTCTTCGCGGCAATGATGCTCAAGACTGAGGATGCCGACGCAGTGCTCGGTGGGCTCACTACTTACTACGCAGACACGGTTCGGCCGGCGCTGCAGGTACTGCCCCTCGAACACGGCCGCACCATTGTCAGTGCCCTCTACATCGTCGTGGTGGACGGCCGTCCGTACTTCTTCGCCGATTGCGCCGTCAACATCCGTCCGACGGCAGCGGAATTGGCAGAGATCGCGCTGTCGGCGGCGGCGGCCGCGTTGCACGACTTCGACGTGTCGCCGAGGGTGGCGATGATCAGCTACTCGAACTTCGGATCGGCCGGCGGCGAAGAGCCCGAGCGAGTGCGGGAGGCGGTGCGGATCTGCAACGAGAAAGCACCCGACCTGCCGCTCGA
>JBLYYS010000137.1:0-3085 GCA_048550235.1 Acidimicrobiia bacterium
CCAGCAAGAGCATCGGCGTGGCGGAGAAGAACGCATTGGCCACGCCGGTCATCGCGTCCGTGACACCGGGGCCGGCCGTAACTGCCGCAACACCGAGTTTTCCGGTCAATCGACCATACGCCTCAGCCGCGTGGGCGACCGCCTGTTCATGGCGGAGGTCGACAATCCGGATGCCTTCCTGCACGCACCCGTCGAGGATGGGCACGATATGCCCACCGGTCAATGTGAAGAGTGTGTCGACACCCTCGTTCCTGAGCGCTCGGGCAATGATCTGCCCACCGTGAATCTTTGCCATCAGGGGACAGTATCACCATTCACATCGACGAAAAGGCACCAACCGAAAGCCGGTAAGAATCGTCAAGTGGGCACCCAGATCTGCCGATTGATGACGGGTGATGCGAAGGCGGACGAAACCAGGGAGTCCACCGGACTTGGAGCGCCTCGTAGCCGGAATGGTTCGGCTGCGGCGCCACGGCTATGGAGCTGCAGCTGCGATAGCACTCATCGGCTCTATCGGCACGCGCGACCTTGTGTGGATGACCGTCACGCTCCTCGCCCTCGCCGGCTTCTTCGCAGGCACCGGGCTTCGTAGGCCTGATAGGCGTCTCATGACAGGGTTGGTGACCGACCACATCGTGGCCCTCTCATTGTGGTGGATGGTCGGTCCCAGTTCCGTCGTCGACCTACTGCCGATCGTGATCATCTCCCTCAGCGCGTTCATTCTCCCGGTACGAACATCCGTCCCCACCATCCTCATCGGTCTCGCAGCCGTCGCCGCCCGCATCCCTCTGCACATCGCCGGCACCGCATCGATCTTCCCGATGTACTGGAGTGACGAAGCCGGGCTCACCTCCGAAGTAGCGGTTGCGGTAGTGGCACTCGTTGTCTTGGCCATTGCGTCGGCGGCGGTGTTCTTCAGTGTCGGCAGCCTGATCGAACGATCGCGCCTTCAGCTATCCGGCTCTGAGCATCGCTACCGGACACTGGTCGAGGCATCACCCGACGCGATACTCATCCATCAGGGTGGCGCCCTGAAGTTCCTCAACGAAGCAGCCGCGGCCATGCTCGGCTACCGGATACCGCACGCGGCTCTAGAGATGGCGTACCTGGATCACGTCGCCCCGGAGAACCGGGCATCAGAGATCGAGCGAATGCACCAGGTAGCAGAAGGAGAAACAACCGAACTCGCCGAAATCCGACTCCTGCGCACTGACCGTTCGCTACAAACGGTTGAGGCCGTTGCCATACCGGCCGAATTCGACGGGAACCCGGCGGTGCAGGTGGTGTTGCGTGATATCACCGCCAGGCAGGCTCTCCGCGACACCGAGCAGTTGCTGGAAGCAGCGTTCGATAGTTCGGCCAGCGGGATGGCCGTCGTCGACATGCAAGGCAACTATCTAAGAGTCAATCAGGCACAATGCGATCTCTTCGGTCACTCGCGGGAGGAATTCCTCACGATGACATGGCGCGATCTCACCGACCCCAGCGACGTGACGGCGAGTGACGCTGCAGTTGCGCAGCTCATCGCGGATGACACCGAGGACAGCTTCAGCATCTCCAAGAACTACGTCCATGCCGACGGCTCACTCGTCTCCGGTCACACGACGGTGACGTTGATCCGTGACACAAACGGGAAACCTGCCTACCTGTACTCACACACGATCGACATGACTGCAGCAACAGCAGCCGAGGAAGCTCTCCGGGCCAGCGAACTCCGCTACCGGAATCTGTTCGAGAGGATTCCGGTGGCGATGTATCGAAGTACCCCCGAAGGCGAGGTGCTCGACGCGAATCCGGCCCTCGTCGAGTTGATGGGATTCAAGAGACGCGATCCATTGCTCGGTCTGGCTTCACACGATATCTACGTCGACCCTGCCGCCCGGGCGCGTTGGAAATCTGAGATCAGCCAAAGCGGAACAGTCCTCGGATTCGAAGCACAAATGCGTCGCAGGGACGGATCAACCTTCTGGAGTTCTGACAGCGCACGAATAGTCAGAGACGACGATGGGTCGATCCTCTACTACGAAGGCGCCATTGTCGACTTGTCTGCCCAGAAGAGCGCCGAACAGGCACGACGCCGGTTGACGCGGATCATCGAGGCGACCCCCGATATCGTCGTTGTCCTGGACCCCAGCGGGTGGGTTACGTACGCCAACACTGCCGCCCGCAGCTACTTCTCTATCGATGATGGACGGGAACCGCCATATCTGCATGTATCCCAGGCGATCGACCGGGAAACGATGAGCTTGCTGGTTGGGGACATCATTCCGACTCTCAAAGACGGCGAAGCATGGACAGGAGAATTCGAGTTGATTGCCCCAGACGGCACCGTGCTGCCGGTCTCCTGCGTCGGACTCGCGCATTACTCGGACGCCGGTGAACTGGCGCGCTTCTCGGCCGTGCTGAGGGATGTATCCGAGCAGGTGGAGACGACACGCCAACTCCAGGATCTAGTGAGAACCAAGGACGAATTTGTTGCCTCGGTGAGCCACGAGCTGCGTACCCCGCTGACCGCTGTTGTCGGACTGGCTCAGGAGCTTCGAGATCATTGGAAGGTGTTTGAAGAAGCCGAACTAGAGGATCTCATCAAACTCATCGCCGATCAGGGCACCGAAGTGTCGGCAATCGTTCAGGACCTACTGGTCGCAGCCCGCGCCGATATCGGTTCGATCACGATCAATCCGACCGTTATCGATGTTTCGGAACAAGTGGAAGCCGCCATCAGGACGATCCCGAAGGAACTGGTCGAACGTTTGGACATAGAAGTGAACTCCGTGAATGCCTGGGCGGATGCAGGTCGGCTACGCCAGATCATTCGCAATCTCGTCACCAACGCCCTGCGGTACGGCGGACCAAACGTCAGTATCGAAGCTCACAACGGAGGCGGAGTGGCGGTCGTCAACGTCACCGACGATGGTTCCGGGATTCCCCCGGCCGACCGCCAACGCATCTTCGACCCCTACTTCCGAGCCCACAACATGCCCTCGCAGCCCGCATCAGTCGGCCTCGGTTTGACCGTATCGCGACAGTTGGCGGAACTGATGAGCGGCGAACTCACCTACGAATATCGTGATGGGCTGAGCAA
>JBLYYS010000138.1:0-3111 GCA_048550235.1 Acidimicrobiia bacterium
ACGCCACATACTGAGCGGATGGGAAGGCCTTCGGCAACCGGAGGGTCGGCTCACCTGGCATTACCCAGGGACATCGCTCCCCCATTGCGAGGCCCGGTGAACTGGGCGTCGTACAGGCTGGAGTAGGCAGCTCCCTTGGCGATGAGTTCCTCATGGGTGCCCTGCTCCACGATGGCACCGTCTTCCATCACCAGGATCAGATCGGCATCCCGGATCGTCGACAGCCGGTGGGCGATGACAAAGCTGGTGCGCTCGGTTCGGAGCGCCGCCATGGCGTGTTGCAGCAACAGCTCAGTGCGGGTGTCGACCGAACTCGTCGCCTCGTCGAGAATCAGCAGCGCCGGGTTGGCCAGGAAAGCCCGGGCAATCGTGATCAGCTGCTTCTCACCGGCGCTGATGTTGGCGCCCTCGTCGTCGACGATCGTGTCGTATCCGTCCGGCAGACTGTGTACGAACCTATCGACGAAGGTCGCTTTGGCCGCGGCCACGATCTCGTCTTCAGTGGCGTCGAGCCGGCCGTAGGCGATGTTGTCACGGATCGTTCCCTCGAACAGCCAGGTGTCCTGCAACACCATGCCGATCTGGCTGCGCAGATCCTCTCGCCGCATCTCCGCGATGTCTTGCCCGTCGAGGGTGATCCGCCCACCGTTGAGTTCATAGAACCGCATCACCAGGTTGACCAGAGTCGTCTTCCCTGCTCCCGTCGGCCCGACGATCGCCACCGTTTGGCCCGGCTCAACCGTCAACGACAGATCATCGATGAGCGGCTGATCCTCCAGATAGCGGAACGACACGTGTTCGAAGCTCACCGCCCCGTGTGGCTCATCGATCGAGCGGGGGTGGTGCTGGTCGGAGACCTCTTCGTCGGCGTCGAGCAGTTCGAAGACCCGCTCTGCCGATGCCACCCCCGACTGCAGCAGGTTCGCCATCGAGGCCACCTGTGTGACCGGCTGGGTGAACTGGCGGGAGTACTGAATGAAGGCCTGCACATCGCCGAGGCTCATCGTTCCCGACGCCACGCGCAGCCCGCCAAGCACGGCGATGATCACATAGTTGAGGTTCCCGATGAACATCATCATCGGCATGATCAGCCCCGACAGGAACTGGGCCCCGAAGCTGGCCTGAAACAGCGCCTCGTTCTCCTCGTCAAACCGGGCCTGGGTCTCCTGTTGCCGGCCAAACACTTTGATGAGCGAGTGACCGGTGAATGTCTCCTCCACCTGTGCATTCAATGCGCCGGTGCGACGCCATTGGTCGATGAACTTCACCTGCGAGCGTTTCATCACGAATCCGGCCAATGCCATCGCCACCGGGATCGTCACGAGCGTTATCAGAGCCAGCGTCCACGAGAGGTAGATCATCATGGCGAACACGAAGATGATGGTCAGCAACGAGGTCAGAAGCTGGCTCATCGTCTGTTGCAGTGTCTGCGCCACGTTGTCCATGTCGTTCGTGACCCGACTGAGTAGCTCTCCCCGTGGTTGACGGTCGAAATAGGACAAAGGCATCCGGTTCAGCTTCTCTTCGACCTCCGCTCGCATTCGACGCACCGTGTTCTGCACCGCACTCGTCAACAGAAAGCCCTGGAAGAAGCTCAGAAGTGACGACGCCGCATAGAGCCCCAAGACCAACAACAGCACAGTGCCGAGTGCGCTGAAGTCGATGCCCTCGCCCGGAACCAGATCGATGCCGGTCAGCAGGTCGGCGACCTGTTCCTCACCCCGCGCCCGGGCCATTTCTATGGCCTGTTCCTTGTCGATCCCGCTCGGCAGTCCCTTGCCGATGGCTCCGGCGAACACGATGTCTGTCGCCCGACCCAGCACTCGCGGTCCGGTGGCGGACAGCGCCACGCTGATAACGGCGGTGACGAATACTGCGATCACTTTGACTCGTTCCGGCCGTAGGCTGCGGATCAGCCGCTTGCCCGAAGCGCGGAAGTCGAGCGACTTCTGACCGACCATCCCGCCGCCATGTGGGCCCCGGCCCGGTCCCATCTGACCCGATATGCGTTCGGTCTTCTGCATAGTCTTGGGCGCAGAGTCCGTCACGATGCTTCCGCCTTCAACTGAGATTCAACGATCTCCTGATATGTCGGGCAGGTGGTCAGCAGTTCGTCGTGTGAGCCCAATCCGACGACCTCGCCGTCATCGAGCACCACGATCTGGTCGGCGTCGGTGATGGTGAACACCCGCTGTGCCACGATCAACACGGTGGCATCCCTCGTGACGGGCCGGAGCGCCTGCCGCAATCGGGCGTCGGTGGCGACATCGAGAGCCGAGAACGAGTCGTCGAACAGGTAGACCTCGGGTTGGCGAATGATGGCGCGGGCAATGGCGATGCGCTGCCGTTGCCCACCCGAGAGGTTGGTTCCACCTTGGGCTACATCGGAGTCGAGTCCGTCCGCCATGGCCGAGACGAAGTCCTTAGCCTGCGCGATCTCGAGAGCAGCCCACATCTCTTCCTCGGTTGCGTCCGGTTTGCCGTACCGCAGGTTGGAGGCGATCGTGCCTAAAAACAGGTATGCCTTCTGCGGCACCAGGCCGACTCGTTCCCAGAGAGCCTCCGGGTCGAAGTCGCGAATGTCGACACCGTCCACCGTGATGGTGCCTTCGCTGACGTCGAACAGACGCGGAATCAGGTTGAGAAGGGTCGACTTGCCGGCTCCAGTTGAACCGATGATCGCCGTCGTCTGACCGGCGGCGGCTGCGAAGTTCACCCCGCTGAGCACCGGATGCTCGGCTCCCGCATACGTGAACCCGATATCGCGGAACTCGAGCGCACCCCGGGTACTAACTTCGGTGATGCCGTTCTCGGGCGGAACCACCGACGATGAGGTGTTCAGCACTTCACCGATCCGGTCGGCCGACACCGACGCACGCGGCACCATGACCAGCATGAACGTCGACATCATCACGGCCATCAGGATCTGCACCAGATAGGTGATGAACGCGGTCAAGGCGCCAATCTGCATCAGGCCCTCGTCGATACGAAGCCCGCCAAACCACAACACGGCAACGCTCGATGCGTTCATAACAAACATCACCGTCGGGAACATGGCGGACATCCAACGGCCCACGTTGATCGACACGTCGGTGAGGTCGTCGTTGGCGA
>JBLYYS010000139.1:0-8786 GCA_048550235.1 Acidimicrobiia bacterium
CCGTTCGAACTGCTCGAGGAGGTCATCGCCGGCGGAGCAGCCGTCATGGAGGCGGCCGGATGCACCATTGTTGGAGGTCATTCGATCGACGATCCCGAACCGAAGTACGGGTTCGCCGTCACCGGCCTTGTGGAGCCCGATCGACTGGTCACCAACGCTGGGGCACAGCCGGGCGATTGGCTTGTCCTGACCAAGCCGCTCGGCACCGGCATCATCGCCACGGCGATCAAGAACCAGAAGGCCAACACGGCGGTTGCAGGTCAGGCGGTCGAAATCATGGCGGCCCTCAACGAAGGAGCTTCCCGGGCGATGACCTCGGTCGGGGTCAATGCCGCCACCGACATCACCGGGTTTGGTCTGCTCGGGCACCTGACCGAGATGCTCGAAGCCGCGGGGCTAGGAGCAGAACTGAACGTGCAGACGATTCCATTGATAGACGGTGTCCTCGACCTGGCAGGGCAGGGGATCTTGCCCGGGGGCTCGCAACGGAATCTGGAATCGGTCGCCGGCTCGGTCGACTTCGGTGACATCCCCGTCCATATTCGGAGTGTTCTCGCGGATGCGCAGACGTCTGGCGGCTTGCTGATCTCTGTGCACCCCGACAGAGTCGACTACTTGCTGGAAGCGCTTGAAGCAGAACGAACACAAGCCGCCGCCGTCATCGGTGCAATCGTTCCAGGCAGCGGTATCCGACTGCTGAGCTGAAGACAGCCGCCCCTACACTGAGCGGTCATGCCTTCAGCCGTCTCCCGCCAGGTCTGGGTCATCTCTGTAGGAGTCGGTTTCGTGATGGCCGGCCTCACCTTGGTGGCACCGATTCTTCCGCTGTATGCACTCGAGTTCGGCGTTTCCTACACGGCCGCCGGTGCCCTCATAACCGGGTTTGCAGTTGCCAGACTGGCCTTCAGTGTTCTCGGCGGAGTGGCCGGTGATCGGTGGGGAGCGCGGAGGGTCACCGTCTTTGGCACCGCCCTCTTGGCGGTATCGAGCGTCACTGCCGCTCTTGCCCCCAACTACGGAGTGCTGCTTGGCTCCCGGTTCATTGAAGGCGTCGGGTCGGCGATCTTTGCTACTACTGCGTTCCAGTACCTTCTCCAGATCACCCCTCGGGAACGTCTTGGCCGGGCGACCGCCGCCTTCCAGACCGGCCTTCTCGTGGGCGTAGCCATCGGACCCTTCGTGGGGGGCATGCTGGCCGAGGTTGGTGATTTCCGTACCCCGTTCTGGGCCTATGCAGGGCTTGCGGCCTTGGTTTCGGTGATGGCCTGGATCTTCATCGAAGACCTACCTTCTCGCGGTACCAGTGCCCGTCAGGTGTTCAGCGCGGCGGCGAAACTCGTGCGCTCCAGGTCGTTTGTGTCCTTGATGCTGGTCGGCTTCTCGATGATGTTCATGCGCTCGGGCGCGCGGGTCACACTGTTGCCGCTCTATGCAGAGCAGAAGCTTGGTTTCGGCGCGGGCGACATCGGGATCCTGTTGTCCGTGTCGGCGTTGACGAACCTGCTGATCGTCAACCCGGCCGGAAGGTTCGTCGATTCTGTTGGAAGGAAACCGGTGGCAATGGTCGGGCTGATGACTGCCGCGTTGGCAACAGCTGCCTACGGGTTCTTTGATTCCTTCGTCGGCCTCCTCATCGTATCCATGGTCTTTGGCGTGACCGCAGGCCTCGCCAGCATTGCTCCTCCGGCAATGGTGGGCGACCTGGCGCCGGAGGGCGTGGAAGGCTCGGCGGTTGGGGTGTACAGGATGGCCGGCGACCTGGGCTTTGTCTTCGGCCCACTGGTCCTCGGCGCGGTTGCGGACACGGGAGCTTTCACAGCCGGGTTCTTCATTGCCGCCGCGATAATGCTGGTTGCCGCCTTCCTGCTGAGCTTCGTTCCTGAGACCCGACGTGCCCCTGTGGCCGACTCGGTATCCTGAATCGCTCATGACCGACCGTTCTCCCCACCTCGACGAGCGTCTGACCAAGATCGCTTCCGCGCTCTCGATCGGTGGTCTCCAGAGGCACCTGTTCGTCTGCGCAGAACAAACAGCGCCTCGATGTTCAACCTATGCGGAGTCATCGGAGTTGTGGGCGTATACGAAGCGCAGGTTCAAGGATTTGGACCTCGCCAGCGCCCCACCGCGATGGAGAGGCTTTGTCGACGAGGGTGCCCCTCCAGACGCACCGGTTGGCAAGGCTCCCGCCCTGCGGACGAAAGTCGATTGCCTGCGGATATGCGAGCAAGGGCCGATAGCGGTGGTCTACCCGGACGGCGTCTGGTATCACTCGGTTGACTCCAACGTCATGGAACGGATCATTCAGGAGCACCTTCTTGGCGGAGTTCCGGTGGAGGAATACGTGTTCGCCGTTGATCGACTCGGAGGTTCGGAATGAGGCGGTGGATCGGTCGAGTGCTGCTCGCCTGGTTGGGATGGAGGCTGTTTGGGCCCGAGCCGCAGCCGAAGACGGATGAGGCGCAGGAGCACCCGCTGCGGTTGCCGGGACGAACTGTGTTCGTCGGTGACCATGAGTTCTTCGTCAGAGAGGCCGGGAATGCAGATGCTCCTCCGCTACTGCTGGTGCACGGCTGGGGAGATCACAGCCTCGTTGTGTGGTGGAAGATCATCGGCAAGCTTGCTGGCAAGTACCGGGTGATCGTTCCCGACAACCGGAACACGGGGAAGTCGGATGGACTGCGCGGTCGTTACGAAATTGCAGACGTAGCCGACGATCTAGCCGGCATCATGACCGCGCTTGGTATCGACAAGGCCCACATTGCCGGATACTCGATGGGAGGTCTGGCCGCGCTCGAGCTCGCTCATCGACATCCAGATCGGGTGGACAAGCTGATCCTCGCTGGGACATCGGCCGGCCCTGCTCGATCGACGCTCGAGCGCGCAGTTGGTGGCACGGTGATCGTTGCCGCCCGTGCATTCAACCGCATTTCCCGGTCGGAAGTGTCGCGAGCTCGGACGGCATATCTGGCCAACGTCGGGGCCTTGTCGCCCAAGCACATTCGGTGGGCGTATCGCGAGCACCAGAACAATGACGCCGATCTGTACTGGCTGGCGGGGTCGGCAATCAACCGTTTCGACGCAAGACCCTGGATCGGCAAGCTGCGGCATCCGGCCCTCGTCATCATCAACACCGAAGATCAGTTGATGTTCGGCGAGCTGCAATACGAGCTGGCCTCACTTCTGCACGACGCGGAGGTGGTTGAACTAGTCGGTGCCCGCCACGAGGCCCCGCTGACTCACGCCGGCCACATGATCCGCGCCATCGAGAAGTTCCTGGCCTAGGCCCACACCTCTTGTTCTGGCGTGAGAAACCCGCCATTTTTGTGTGGTTCCTAACGCAAGAACGGGCTGAGGGAGGTTGGTTAGGGGAGGCCGTTGCGTTCGATCACGTCCCGGTACCAGTAGGCGCTGTCCTTGGGGGTGCGGACCTGCGTGTCGAAGTCCACGTGGACGATCCCGAAGCGCTGGTCGTAGCCGCGGGACCACTCGAAGTTGTCCATGAAAGACCATTGCAGGTAGCCGACGATCGGCGCACCATGCTCTGCGGCTGCGTGCACAGCGCGCAGATGCGAATCCAGATAGGAGATCCTTCGCACATCTCGTACCCGTCCGTCGGTGTCCGGCTCGTCCGGGTAGCTGCATCCGTTTTCCGTGATCAGCATCTCATTCGGACGGTATTCCTCCCAGATCCAGATCAGGAGTCGCTCGAAAGCGTCCGGATTGATCTCCCAGTCCATCGCCGTGTAGTCGGCGTCCGGAAGCACGACATGAGAGTGGTTGTCGAGCGTCTCATCTCCTGCCGACAGATGGCGGGTGTAGTAGTTGATCCCTAGGAAGTCGGCCGGGGTCGCAATCGTTTCGAGATCGCCCTCGGCGATGAAGTCGAGGCCGGTTGGAAGGTGACCCTCTGACTGATAGTGCTCGATCATGTCGATCGGGTAGCCGCGGCCAAAGAGGGGGTCGAGAAACCACCTGAAGTAGTACCCCGAGTACCGGTCGGCGGCCGCTAGGGCGGCAGGATCGTCGGTAGCTGGATACGCCGGTTCGAAGTTGATCGCGGCTCCTACACGGGCACCGGGAACCTCGGAACGGATCGCGGCCGTCGCCAAACCGTGGGAAAGCAGCAGGTGGTGTGATGCACGAATCGCTTCGTCCCAGTCCCGGTGGCCGGGGGCGTGGACCCCGAGTTGGTAGCTGAGGAATGCCTGGCACCAGGGTTCGTTCTGGGTGATCCAGTTCGTCACTCGATCGCCATAGCGGGCGGCGACGACTGCTGCGTATTCTGCGAAGGCCTGCGCCGACGAGCGCGCCGTCCACCCTCCTGCCTCGTGGAGCGGCATTGGTAGGTCCCAGTGGTAGAGCGTCGGCATCGGTGTGATCCCGACCTCGATGAGTTCGTCGATGAGCCGGTCGTAGAAATCCAAACCGGCCGGATTCGTCGCGCCGGATCCGTCCGGAAGAATGCGCGGCCAGCTGATCGAGAATCGGTAGGCCTGGACACCCAGGTCGGCCATGAGCGCGAGGTCTTCGGGCCAACGGTGATAGTGGTCGCATGCGATGTCTCCGGTATCGCCGTTGCGAGTCCTGCCGGGCGTATGGGAGAAGCGATCCCAGATCGATTCTCCCCGTCCGTCCTCGTTCGCTGCCCCTTCGATCTGATAGGCCGAAGTGGCTACTCCCCAAGTGAATCCATCAGGAAACTGCATTCCGCAATGCTAAAGGCAACGGCAAAGGGCAAACAGCTCAAGCGGTCGCCTGAGGGCGACTACTTGTAGCTCTTCTCGCCGGCGGTGATCGGCACCGTCAACCAGTTCTCGTGCGGCGGCAGTGCACACGAGTAACTATCTGAATAGGCGCAATAGGGGTTGTAGGCGAGGTTGAAGTCGACGTGCAGTCTGCCGTCGACCGGGTCTTCGAGATCCAGATAGCGGCCCGCTCCGTAACTCTCTTTCCCCGACGTGGCATCCCGGAAGGGGAGGAAGTAACCGGGGTGGCCCGGTGTGCGGAGAGCGGTGAGTTCGACGGGCTCCCCTTCAACCTCGAACCTGATCTTCCCAGCCCGGTAGTACGTCCGGACCTGCCCGTCGGAGGTGCCGATCTCGACCGGTGTGGGCTCTTCGGGATGGAATTCGAGCTGTAGATCGAGCGCTTCGTTCAACTCGAAGTACTTCAACCCCTCGAACTCGTGTCGGATTTCGTGAGGAAGGGGAGAGTGTTGGTTACCGCCGAAGAACTCGTCTTTCTGGTGGCGGAAGTCCGCCAGTGTCTGTTGATCCATGCCCGGAGTCAACGCAGCAACGCTCGGGCGCATTCCAGCTCGATACGCGAGCCGCCGTTGGCCCTTGGCCCTTGGCTATGAGCGCTGAGCCATGGGCCGTGGGCTCCTCCCTGCCTACTGCCGCCGGGCCTCGTCTTGCTCGAAGCCTGCCACCGCTTGCGGATCCACCCTGCTTCCTGGTCCCCTTCTAGGTCGGGGCTCAATGCCATTGAGCGAATCCACCTTGCATCCGACTTCCCCCGCCGGGCCGGAGCTGTCCGCCCCTGGGCGATCCACCCTGGCTTCGACCGCCCTCTCGGTCGGAGCCAATCGCCTACTGCCTACTGCCTACTGCCGCCGGCTCGTCCCGCGCGGTCCACGGAAGTTGCTCAGGGCCCGCTCGATGCGATCGAAGATGGTCTCGTGAACGCGGTTGACTTGCGGTAGGCGGATGGCATCCAGCGCTCGACGAAGGCCGTTACGGACACGACTCGACCAGACTCGCGCGGTCGTCAACGCGATTCCTCCGAAGGCGGCCAGGATGCCGGCAGCCCCGCCCAGGGCAGCCCATCCGGCTCCCAGTATCAGCAACACAATTCCCATGACCGCGGACAGACCTACTCCTGCCGCAAGGAACCCCTTGGCTACTTTGCCGATGATGCTCGTGTCCGCTTCGAGTGTCACGAGATGCTTGTCGGCTTCGACGCTGTGGATGTGGTGGGTGATCGGACCCACACTTCGCATGGCGCCGGTTCCCTTGCCGACACCGATTCCCATCCGGATCGAGGCCACGGGAGATGAGTCCTTCTCCCACACGACGCCGTGTCCGTGAAGGCGTCGCTTCTGCAGCCCCTCGTGTTTCTCGAGCCACGTATCCACTGTGTCGGTGACCGTGGCCAGGTCGCTGTCGACGATCGTGCGCTCTTTCATTCGGACCGGTGCCAGAAATCGATCGAGAGGGGTCATCTCGACTTGTTCTGAAGCTGTGGCCTCTTCGAACAACGCTCGCCGCACGTGAGAGGCGCTGATGCCGATCTCGTCGGCTATCCGTTCAATGTGCTCTGGTCTGAGTGTGTCGGGGCCGTGGTCGTCATCGAACTGCAGCTCTATTGCTCTTCGAAGAACGCGCTCAACCGAGTCCATATTGAGAGCGTCGAGGCGATCGGCAAGAATCGATGCGTCTTCGTCGGACTCGATCGGTTTCCGGGGTTCGAACTCGCGCACCCACCAAGTATCGCGCACTGGGCGGGGGGAGCAACTTGCGGAGGATCGGCGCTGCTCAACTGCTACCAAACGTGGGAGTGACCCCTGCTTGAACCCGAACAGTCTCCTACGGTTTGAGTATCAGGGTTCCTTCGGCATCGGATTGGATGACCGAGTAGTCCCAATGCATTGGATGGAGATCGTTTGCCACCCATGCCTCGGCCATATCGATGTAGTGATCGTGATAGATGTGCCCAGATTGCCCGGTCGGGTGCACAGTGCGGGATCGTTCGAAGTCCGAGAGGTCGACAATCATTCGCATCGAGGGCACCGCTACCACTTCGTACCCCTCGGCTGCGTCCCAACTCGTGGCGTTGACGATCGAACGTCCACCGTCCACCGAATACGGACCACGATTGAACAACCATTCGAGGGGAGCGATACCCGACTCCCCAAACGTGGCGTTGCGGAACGTTGCCTCGTGAAGATCTCCCCACCGCCATTCGGACGGGTCGTCGCCCAGTCGATCGGATAGTTCGTGCATCGCGGCCGCCAGAGCCATCTCCAGAACTTCGTCCCGCCTCTCGACATCGCTGGTTGAGGTGATGTCCCACCACGGGTTCGACGGTGCGGCCAGCAGATCGATCACGACTTCCGACCAGCGGCTACCTCCATCCGGCCAGAAACGCTCGGGCATCTCATCATGGAAGGTCAGCCGCAGAAGGTTGCTCCATACCGACGCGTACAGAGCGGCGCCCGGCAGATCGGCTCTCTGCTGGAAGGCCTCTTCACCGGCCGTTGCCCAGTCGCTGAGCAGGTGTTGCGCATCGCCGACGATGGGATTGTCGGTCGGAGTGTCGAGGAGCGCCGGCATGATCGCCTCCGCGTTGAGGTTGCGACTGTCGCGCTGCAGTTCTGCCATGAAAGCTACATCGATGTCTTGCGCGGTCGTAAGAACGTCAACAATCCTGTCCCCCCGGTATCCGTAGGCAAGGTCATAGGCCAGGAAATAAGGGAAGGATCCGTCGACCACATGCTGGTTGGCGCTGTGCAGGAATCCTTCCGGTGGATTGAACGAACTCGGCATTTCGTCGAATGGAACGAGCCCGGTCCACTCTGTAGATCCATCCCAGCCGGGCGCCGGCCAACGGCCGTCACCGCGCGACCGGATAGGTACCAGACCAGAACTCTGATATCCGATGTTGCCGTCGACATCTGCATAGACGAAGTTCTGCCCTGCGATGTCCCACTTGCCGACAGCAGCCCGAAACTCATCCCAGTTGGCGGCTTTGTCGACCCCGAGTACAGCTTCCACCAGCCGGGCCGGTGAGAGCGCGGTCCACTGGAGAGCGACCGCGTAGTTGATGGGAACCTCGATGCCCGCTTCGGCGCCGAAATCGTCGAGCGGTCCGTAGATTCCGGAGATGATCGGCCCGTGGCGGGTGGTCTTCACTTCGATCTCTGTGGGAGTGGTCCCTGCTATCTCTATCGTTTCGGTGCGGATGTCGAGGTCGGTCCAGCGGCCGTTCACCTCGTACTGGTCCGGGTTATCCGGATTGATCCGCTCGATGTAGAGGTCCTGAGTGTCGGCTGCCAGGTTCGTGACGCCCCAAGCGATTCGATCGTTGTGTCCGATGATCACCCCAGGTACTCCCGCGAAAGAGAACCCGGCAACATTGAACGGGCAGTCATCACCAGCGCAGTGCAGACCGATCTCGTACCAGATCGACGGCATCTGAATGCTGAGATGCGGGTCGTTGGCAAGAATCGGCAGTCCAGTCGTAGTCTTCGATCCCGAGACGACCCAGTTGTTCGAACCGATCTCCGCACCAGATTCGCCGACGAGAGAGTCGACCAGCGCGATCTTGTCCGCGGCAGGGCCCAGCAGCGCCGCGAGATCCACGTCTGCGGGGATTGACGCCGTTTGGCCGGCAGTTGGCAGCCCACCGGCATAAGGAGATGATTCGGGGAGAATGTACGGCCGGTCGGACGGGAAGGCCGGGAACAGTTCGTCTACTCGACTGCGGGGGAGAGACCCGGCCAGAATCGCCCTTGAAATCTCGGCGCTCATGTTGGCCCCGAGGTCCCACGCCATCATCCGCGCCCAGGAGATCGAGTCGATCGGATCCCACGGCTCAGGCTCGTATCCGCGGTTCTGCAAGACGAGCGTTGCGTACTCGAAGGACAACTTGGTGCCCTTGTGGTCGGCCAGGTAGGCGTTGACACCATCGGAGTACGCCTCGAGGATACGTTTTGATTCGTCGTCGATGTTCTCGAACTCGGTCTCTGAGAGCCGGGTGAAACCGAGCGTTCTCAGGAACTCATC
>JBLYYS010000140.1:0-8434 GCA_048550235.1 Acidimicrobiia bacterium
GGAACGGTCTCGAGCTTCCTTTGAGCGCCTCGACAGAGAGCGCGGCCGCAACATCGGCCGCGGCGGCAAGGAGTCGGGCCCGATGCAGTCCGAGCACGCCGAACGACAGCATCCCCTCAGTACCGTTGAGAAGGCTCAGACCCTCCTTCGCCCGGAGGCGAATCGGAGCGAGGCCGTGTCTTCCAAGCACCTGAGCGGCGGGTTCGACCCGGTCACCGTCCTTGAGGAACCCCTCACCGATGACCGGAAGGGCGAGGTGGGCAAATGGTGCCAGATCACCCGAGGCGCCGACGGACCCCTGGGCAGGTACGACCGGCAACAGGTTCTCACGCAAGAAGTCGATGTAGCGCTCAACGATCAGCGGGCGGACGCCCGAGTAACCCTGCGAGAGAGTACGCGCTCTGAGGAGCAGCATCGAGCGAACCAGATCGTCCGGTAACGGATCGCCCACACCGGCGGCATGGGACCTGAGCAATCGGACCTGGAGATCTTCCGCTTCACCGGGGTCGATTCTCTCCGAAGCCAACGCACCGAACCCGGTGGTGACTCCATAGAGGGTGCGATCCTCGGCGACGGCCCGCTCGACCACATCCCTGGCGGGAAGCATCCTCGCCCGTACGTCATGATGCAGGACCGCCTCGGCTCGTCTCGTCGCTACAGCAACAACCTCTTCAACCGTGAGGGGCCCACCGTCAACATTGACATGCATACCCCGGAGGCTATCAGCGGCCCATCCCCTTTCCTGTCAATGCGGCATGCCAAAACCGGTGCCCCCCATTGACAGGAAAACGGGTTCGAGATTCCTGTCAATCGGGTGTATCAGAAACAACACGTGCGATTGACAGGAACTTGGGCTAGTCGATGGGGGCGATGTCGCGGTGTTCGACGATGGGTTCGCCGCGGCGGCGGTGCCAGCCATCCCACAGAACCAGCATCGATGGCAGCACGAACACGGCGGCGATGAGCGCGAAACTGATCGCGTACACGGTGACTGCACCGAACTGTTGGAACGGCACCAGCGAAGACGTCACAAGGATTCCGAACCCGGCCACAGTGGTGAAGGCTGAACCGGCCAGAGCGCCGCCCGTGTGGCGGGTCGTTGAGTGGATCGCCTCTTTCGGATCGTCGAAGCGTTGTCGATCCTCCTGATACCTGTGGGTGATGTGAATCGTGTACGGCACGCCGATACCGATGGCCAGCGCAGATATCGTTGCGGTGACCGGGCCAAAGGGAATACCGGTCCAGGCCATCATCCCGAACGTCCAAAGCACGATCAAAGCCACCGGCAGGATCGTGATGATCCCCAGGAAGGGCCGGCGAGACTCGATCAGGAAGTTGAGCACCAGCAGGATCCCCGCCGCGATCAGAGTGATCAGCAGCGACCTCAGCTGGGAGTCAGAAAGCGATTGAACAACCACTTGCGAAATGATGTTTTCATTGGTCGCCACGGCCGTCGTGCCGTCGATAGCCGTCACCGGTGCAAGGTCGGCTTTGAGGTCGGCAGCCAGTTGCTCCACCGCCGCTTCGCCCGCTTGCGTGGATATCGACATGTCGACGTACCGGTACGAACCGTCATCACCCCGGGCGGCCACGGCGGCCATCTGGTCGGGTGCCAGCTCGGCGGCTCGATCGTACAACCCGGCCACGTCGGCGCCGTCGGCAATGGTCAGATCTTGCTGCAACCCGTTGGCGAATGCGTACTGGGAGAACTCTTCGTTGTATAGCTCTCCCCCTCCGGAATCAGGAGGTGTAGCCAGCTGCGCAAGGATCGTGGCGGGGAAATCGACCGCAGCACGGCCACCGAAGCTGAGCACGTTCTCGGTATCGGCCATCGCCTGCCATGCCTCGACCGAGGCGTTGTGCACGGCCGGGGTGGCCACGTCACCCTCGATCAGGACCTGTGTCCGCTCACCGAAACCGCCGGCGAACTGCTCGTCGAGCGCATCCACGGTCTCGAGAACGGCCGAACCTTCGGGAATGAAGTCGGTGAAGCTGAACTCTGTCGACAGCTGAGTCGTTCCGAACACTCCCAATCCACCGAGGATGAAGGCAACAATGAGCGTCGGAATAGGAGCCTTCTCGGCGAACACGGAAGCCTTGCCCATGAGACGCGGAAGGAGTCGATCCCCGCCCTTCCCGAAGGCTTCGACCGGGAGACGATCGGCTGATTCGGCCCGACGATCGAGCAGCATGCGCACCGCTGGGAAGAACGTCAACATCAGCCAGAATGCCGAACCGATGCCGATGGCAGCCAGGATCCCGAAGTCGCGCAGTGCCGGTACCGGGTTGGTCACATTGGTCAGGAACCCAACGCCGGTGGTGACCGTCGCCAACACCAGTGCCACACCAACGGTGCGTGTCGCTCGGCCGGCACTCTTGTCAACGGGAACTGCCGCACCCAACTCCTCGCGATAGCGCGAGTTCAAGTGAATCGCGTAGTCCACGCCGAGGCCGATAAGGAGGATCGGGAGGATCTGCAGCATCTCGGAGAACGCTCCGATCCAACCCAGGTATCCGGGTCCCATGAGGACACCGATGCCCTGCATCCAGGTAATCGACATCATGATCGCTGCCAAAGTCAGCGCTACATCCGCAGCCGAACGGCGAAGCGACCTAGCCCTCGTCATCCTGCCTTTCGGATGGACCCAATAGACAAATCCGAGAATCAGCAGAATGATCGCAAACGCCGTCCCGAAGAGCCTTCCGATCTCCTCTAGGAACACGTCCTGATCCTCGAACAAGAGGAAGAAGCTGAAGGGTTGCACCGAAACGGATTCGGAAGACGCTTCTCGCAGTTTCTCGGCGAGATCGAACTGAATCTCCTGGATGCCCGCCTCATCGAGATCGGCGACGTTCATCCAGACGACCATCAGGCCGGCGCTCGAGGACGGCACACTGAGGTCTGTGTTCTCCGAGGAGAGCAGCTGAGTGAAGAAACTGGCAAACTCTGGAGGTAGTTGACCAAGCGAGTCGTTGAATGCTCCCTTGACCGTTGCATCGTCGGCAAGAGTCGTGACCGGAACGCCTTGCATCTGCAAACCCTGCAGGAGTGGCCCGAAGAATCCTTGGATAGCACCGTCAGCGCGATCTGATAGATACGGAGCCGCTTCGCTCGACAGAACAGCCTCGGTAGCGGCCGCGTACGCCTGCAGACCGTCGGCCGTCAAGACATCGTTGGAATCAGCCTCGAACAGGACCTGCATCGGTGTCTCGCTGTTGGAGGCAAATCGCTCGCTAATCGTCAGCGTGGCGGTCCATTCGGGCGCATCCGGGGCGAAGCCCTCATTGCCCTGGGTCGTCTCCTGCTTGGAGATGAAAGACCCGAGTACGACCGTGACGATGAGCGACGCCAAAACGATCGACCAGGGCGACTTTCTGACAACGCGGGCAAGGAGCCTGATAATTCTTTCCACGACTTACTCCATGGGAAACGAGGGAGGTGATGTGAGCCCCTGGAGCCTAGAACCCGGCACCGCTTACAAGAAATCTCAGATGGCGCCGTCGACGACCCGAGATCACAAGCGTTCTCAGGCTCGAGACGCGACGCCGCGCGACCCAGTGCCGCGATCATGTGTCCGGCGGAGCCGGCGGAGGATCTAGTTCTGGCCGGCCGTCCGGAGCCTCTCGCTCCCTACCCTTTGGAGCCCCCGGTGAAGTTCCAACTAGCCAGGTGCATGGTCGGAGCATGCACGACCCTGGGCCCATACTCTGAATCTGCCATCCGAGCATCGTTGCCCATCGACAGCACGTTGCCGGGGCGGAGAGCATCGAAGAAGGACTCGGTGAACCTGAGGTTCGCAACCGCTCTGGTGACCTCACCATTCTCGATTAGGAACGTCCCGTTCCGGGTCAGGCCGGTAACAAATAGCGTCGTCGGATCGAGTATCCGGCAGTAGTTGAACTCGGTGACCAGAAGACCACGCTCAACGGAGGCGATCATCTCTGCCTCCGATCGATCCCCACCTGCAATGAACAGGCTGGTTGGGGCGGGCCCGAACCATTGTGCGAACTCCCAGTCGTGTCCCGTCGATTCGACGTTCATCCGGGCCGCGGTTCTTCGATCGTGCACGAATCCTTTGGCAACACCATCGGTTATCAACTCGACGCGTTGCTTGGGAGTGCCTTCCCAGTCGATTGGCAGGCCGAGGGCGTCAGGGTCCATCACGTCGTCTCGCATGGTGACCTTCTCATCGAACTGGGCTATTCCCGGCACCACCTGGGTGCGGCCCTCGGAGGCCGCCTTTCCCCCGAACGCGTATAGCCCGACGAAGACACCGATCGTCGCCGCGCAATTCGGCCGCAACACAACCTCGTAGGCGCCTGGTTCGATATCGGTGGCATCCACCGCTGCTCGTGCGATCGAAGCTGCCTCGTGACCGGCGACCGCTCCATCGATGTCTGCCAGCGAGCGTCCAGCGCGGTGAGCCTTGCCGGCTGAGTTGGCTGTTTGATGGATGCCGTCCAGCACCGCGGAAGTGGCCCGACCTTCGTATTGGAATCCGAGATGGTTGACCACTGCCACGAGCTCTTCGGTGGTGTCACAGAATCCGGCACCCTTCATTTTCGGCCCGGCTGCGATGAACTCTGCGACAACCGCAGCCCGTTCGTCGGGCGGACAGGATGCCGTAGCGGGATCGAAGTGATCGACTGCGGCAACCTTGGAGGGATGCGAGAACCCGCTCCAATCCGGATCAACGGGATTGAGGGACACGGAGGTCAGAGCAGACTGCACCAGGTCGGCAAACGATTCGTCATCGGTGAGCGTTGTGGTAGTGCGAGCGGTTCTACCGCCGTCGGCGAGATCGAGCGTCACCACAGCGCTGTCTTCGGCGACATTCTGGTGGATGAATGAGTTGGCGAACCTGGTCAAAGCCTTACGCGTGACTCTGATCGACACCTGAGCTTCAACCGAGGAAGGGACCCGACTGATCAAGTCATCACAGATTTCCAGCGGCTGTCTCATCCCAGTACCCCCACTCTCACATCATGGAATCGGGCAGGGGCGGCACTATGTCCTGTATGTCCAACCTGACCTGGTTGGCCTTTCCCGCAGTTCGGTGTCCCCCAATGCACCCATTCATCACCACCCGCGAGTCGGTCGAGTGATCCCCAGAACTGCGGCGTTATACCTGTGTATGTCGGGTTCTTCAGCATGCGGCCAACCCGACCGTCCTTGATTTCCCAACCGACTTCGCATCCGAACTGGAAATTCAGCCTCCGGTCATCGATCGACCAGGAACGATTGGTGTCCATCAGGATCCCGCTCTTCGTGTCGGCGATGATCTCTTCGAGCGAATCTGGACCTGGCTCCAAACCGACGTTGGTCATTCGCACCATTGGAATCCTGGCGTGACCGTCTGCCCGCACCATTCCACCTGGTGGAAGTCCGGCTATCGAGGCGGTGTCTCTCCCGGACAGAACTCCCACCCAAGTCCCTGCGGTCACTATCGGAACACGCTGGGCAGGAGTGCCCTCGTCATCGAAACCGAACGTTCCCAATGCACCGGGGATCGTGGCGTCAGCATTGATATTCATGAGTTCCGACCCATATCGCAGGCGCCCCAGTTGGTCGAGGTCCAGAAACGAGGTTCCGGCGAAAGCGGCTTCCCAACCAAGGATCCGATCGAGCTCGATGGCATGTCCAACGGACTCATGAATCTGCAGTGCCAGTTGGCTCCCCTCCAGGACGAGGTTGGTCACCGTCGACGGACATTGATCGGCACCCAACAGCGCCGCTGCTTCATCTGCCACTCGCGCGGTGTTACCCGGAAGGTTCCACCTCTCGATGACCTCGTATCCGCCGGTTTCGTATTGGCCGAAGGACTGCGGATACGACCGAATCTGCGACTCACCATCACCCATAGCCAATGCATCCATCCCGCATCCCGACTCGACGATGTGCTGATGGATACGGTGGCCCTGCGATGACACAAACCACTTGTCCGTCTCCCAGAACTCCAGTTTCCCGCTCGCACGGGAAACACCTTCAGCGGCGAGCATCTCAGAGGTGGCCGCGATGAGAAGGTCGGCCTTGTCGCCTACAGACACTGAGAACGGATCTACCTCGACGGGGGTCGAGTAGGAGGCTTCGACTACTGGAACATCGGCGAGTGGCAGCGGTTCACCAGCCACTCGGGCCGAGGCTCTGGCGATGGCGGCCGCTTGCATGCCGGCGTCGCGAGCAGCCTCGAAATCGTTGGCGGCGAAGAACCCCCAAGACGACCCGATCAATGCGCGCACTCCCACACCGGCCTTCACGTCCTCAACGACACGATCGATTCGTCCGTTGGCAGCACCGATTCGTTGGTGCCGCGACACGACGGTTCGGGCATCCGCGTAGGCGGCGCCTGCGGCCAGGGCTCCCTCAACGGCCTCAACTGCTGGATCGAACACAGAACCTCCGATGTATATGCGATGAGAAGCATACGTGTCCGGCCACATCCTTCCGAGACGTGTCTATTCTGCTGCACCATGTCGACCACCCACGTGAGCGTCTTCGGCGCGTCTCAAACACAGCCAGGCGATGCAGACTACGAAATGGCTGTCGAACTCGGGGGGATGCTCGCCCGCCGGGGCCATACGGTCGTCAACGGCGGCTACGGCGGTCTCATGGAAGCGGTCTCACTTGGTGCCAAAGCGGCGGGTGGCGAGGTAGTGGGCGTCACCGCCCCCACTGTCTTCCCAGGCCGGTTGGCACCCAACGACCACATCACTTCGGAACGCCCCGCCCCAGATCTGGTGAGCCGGATTGGAATCATGCTCGGCATTTCCGACGCGGCGATCGCCCTCCCGGGCTCAATCGGCACACTGACCGAGCTGATCTTGACCTGGAACGTCAGTTTCGTTGCCAGGTTCACCGAGCGTCCACCGATACCTCTGATCACCGTAGGCGAAACCTGGGCCGAACTCGTGCCCTTGATCGCAGAACGTATGGCGACAGACGGCGGGTTGGTTACCTGTGTCAACAGCGTGGCCGCCGCCATCGCTTCGCTTGATGAGCAGATGCCCCGAAATCCGAGCACTCCGAACTAGCCTGACGATCGCTGAGTCATGACCAAACTCGACCCGACTCCAACTTCTCGCCGCAACCAGGTCGGCCGGCACCGAGCGCGCACGTTCTTCGACAGCATCATGCGAGTACACCAACGTGCCTGCAAACGAGGTCATCATCGCTACGGCAAGCCTCAACGGATCGGCGCCGGAATCCAGCGGACCTCCTGCTCAATCTGCGGAAGCGTGTCCATCGATCTGCGCGACAAGTCCGGTCTACAGCGTCCACCCAGCCTCATCAAGCGGGCGACAGTCAACGCACCCAAGTGAAGGTTGCAGGAGAGGTTCGCGCCGCCGGCGGCATCGTCTGGCGGAAGGCCGACGATAACGTCGAGATCCTTCTCATCCATCGCGATCGTTACGGCGACTGGACACTTCCGAAGGGCAAGCTGGACAAAGGCGAAACCGACCTGGAAGCCGGTCTGCGCGAGGTCCACGAAGAGACCGGCATGATCTGCAAACCCGGCGTGCCAATAGGAACCATGCGGTACGGATTGGCCAGCGGCGAGATCAAGCGAATCCACTACTGGTCGATGGAAGTCACAAGTGGGTCGTTTTCGCCCAACGACGAGGTCGACGAGATCGTATGGGCGACACCGGCAGTCGCCGGCCGTATTCTCACCTATCAGCGCGATCGTGATCTGGTTGCCTCCCTTCAGGACAACTGGTGGCAACTGACCGGCCGGATCTACCTGGTTCGCCACGCCCGCGCCGGCCGTAGGAAGGATTGGAGGGGCGACGATGTCAAGCGCCCCTTGAGCAACCGAGGTTGGGAACAGGCAAGGGAGATTGGGACATTTCTGGCAGACGCTCAGGTCGAGCGTCTAATCACGAGCAGCTATGTCCGCTGTCGGCAGACCCTCGAACCCGCAGCCGAGCTACTCGATTTGAAGATCGAGAGGCACAAAGCTCTTTTCGAGGGAACGACGGCAAAGAGCACAGAAAGGCTCATGAGGAAGGTCGGCGACACCCCCGTCGCGCTCTGCACTCATGGAGACATCGTTCCCGCGGTGCTCAATCGCTTGGCCAAAGCCGGGACGGTTATAGAGGACGACCTACAGTTCGAAAAAGGTTCGATCTGGTCGGTGGATGTAGTGGGTGACACCTTCCCGACCGCCCGGTACATCGCTCCGTTCGTGTAGCGAAGCAGCACCGACAGTTCGCGCAGTTGCTGGCCAACACACCGTGGCCAACGCATCTCTCACTCCCCGCAGAGCAGCACCGACGGAGCTCGCAAGTGCTAGTCAACGCATCTCTCACTCCCAGGAGAACAGCACCGACGGAGCCCTCAGTTGCTGGACAACAGCACCTTTCGCTCCCTGGACAACAGCACCGACGGATCCCTCAATTGCTGGACAACAGCACCTTTCACTCCCTGGACAAC
>JBLYYS010000141.1:0-2681 GCA_048550235.1 Acidimicrobiia bacterium
ACCTGGCCGTAGGAGCCGAGAAGGTCGGCTCGGTCTGCGGCACTCAGGAGACTGGCGATCACGCGCGGGAGAAGCCCGTCGACACCGGGACCGTCCCCAGCAGCCTCGAGCGCATCGAGGTAGTGGCTGGCGATGATCCCGGTCATCTCCGGCTCATTCTGGGACTCGTAGAAGGCGGCCACCTGCTGGTGAAGTCGCACCCGATCGGCACGACTAACCCGGTCATGAGCGACCTCGCGAATGATTGACTGCACGAACTGGTACTGGCCTTGTTCGGGCGAGCGTGGGTCGCGGTTGAGTGTGAGGATCTCCTTCCGAACGAGTTCCGCCAGACGCTCCTCCAGCACCTCCATCGGGTCGTCGCGAAGCGAGGCGAGCGCCTCGGCCCGGAAGGATTGTCCCAAGATGGCGGCATCGGCAATGAGCGCCCTCGCAGCTGCATCGAACTGGTCGAGGCGAGCACCTACGAGGCCGTTGAGGGAATCGGGGATCTCAACGCCCCCCACTTCGCCCGCCATCTCGTAGTGTTGCTCGTCCAGCGGCCGAACGAGCTCGCGGGCGATGAGCATGCGGATCATCTCGACGGCGTAGAGCGGTATCCCCCCGGACCGCTCCACCAGCTGGTCGACCAGGCTGGCGGGGGCGTCGTGAACAACCCCCAGCAACAGTTCCTCCATTGTCGGCGGGGCAAGGGGGGCGAGGTGGAGACTGACGCTGCTGGCCCTACCCGATCCCCATCCGACTCGCCGGTCGAGCAGCGATGGGCGGGCAAGGGAGATAACGAGGATAGGTTCCGAAGCTGCAATCTCAACGAGATCATCGATGAACTCCAGCATTCCATCGTCGGCCCGGTGGAGGTCCTCGAACGCCATCACCACCGGGCCGAGGGCAGCGACATTCGTAAACAGCATCCGCCAGGCGGCAAAGAGTTCTGCCCGTTCGGCGACCGCCTCGGAGATTCCGAGGAGGTTCTCCAGCTTCGGTTCCATCCACGCCCGGTCATCGGCATCGGGAACCAGTTCGGCGAGGGCCGTGCGCAGTCGGGTCCGCGTTTTGTGCTCGTCGTCGCCCTCGGTGATACCGCAGCGTTGACGGACCATCTCTCCGATCGCCCAGAACCCGGCGCTTTCGCCATATGGAAGCGAGCGACCGTGGTGCCAGTACACGTCATCGGTGAGGCCGTCGACGTAGCTCCACAGCTCATCGAGCAGGCGACTCTTTCCGATTCCACCTTGGCCGACGACCGAGACCAGGCGCAGCCTGCCGTCGCGCTGCACGGAGTGCAGATTGTCCTTGAGGAGGCGTAGCTCATCCGTCCGTCCCACGAACGGAGGGACAAGGCCGTCGGCGCGACGAGTCCCACCCACCCCGGCGAAGACCCGTACCGCGCGGAAAGCCTCGACGGGCCCTTCCTTGCCTTTGAGGTCGAGCGAGCCGATCGACTCGAACTCAATGGATTTGCTGGCGAGGTCCATGGTCGACCGTCCAACGAGCACCTGGCCGGGCGCGGCGGCCGACTGGATCCGCGAGGCGGTGTTCACGGTGTCGCCAACGATGAGGCCCGTCGACTCGTTGCCGTCTCCGCCGACGACGGCCTCTCCCGAGACCACGCCGGCTCTAGCGCGGAGATCGGGGAGGTTGAGCTCATCGCCTACTGCATGCACAGCGTCGACGAGCTCGAGGGCGGCGCGCACCGCCCGCTCTGCGTCATCCTCATGGGCGGTGTGGGCTCCCCATACGGCCATCACGGCGTCCCCGATGTACTTCTCGATCACACCGCCAAACCGGTCGACCACCTCCCTGGCTCGGTCGAAGTAGACGGTGAGCATGTGGCGCACCTCTTCAGAGTCACGCGACTCGGTGAGCGGGGTGAACCCGACGAGGTCGACGAAAAGCGCCGAGACGAACCTGCGCTCCTCGGGCTTCGCAGGACCCTCGAGGGTTGCCGGGGCCGTGGTGACAGGAGCGTCTCCGCCGGTCGGAGTGCCGCACTCGGCGCAGAACTTGTCAGATGGCTGGAGGGGCGACTGGCAGGACGCACACGCCAGCGACTGCGGCGTACCGCACTCTGAACAAAACTTGGCTCCGGAGCGGTTCTCCGCACCACAGTTACTACAGGTCATGGTCCCTCCTGGCCGGCACGGTAGTTGGCAATCGCGCCTGTGTCACTCGCACCGACAGGTGAAGACAGGCGCCAATACGAACGGCGGTCGCGAACCGACGGCGACCACCCTGATCCGGCACCTCCACAATCCCCCGGCCCGGCGGGTAGCTTCGAGAGCAGCGCTGCCCGCAGCCGGCAAAGGAGGGCGATTCATGGCATCACAGGTGCCATTGCCCAACCTCTACCAGCAGATGGTGAAGATGCGGCTCTTCGAAGAGGCGCTCGGTGACCTCTGGCTGGCCGGTCTCATCTCTGGAGAAATGCACCTTGGCATCGGCGAGGAAGGCATCGTTGCCGGTGTGCTTGCCCACATGGAGACGGGCGATGGACTTGCCCTCGACCACCGCCCCACCCCGGCCCTGGTTGGATCCGGGGTCGACCTCGAGGCGATGGCTCTGGAGATGCTCGGATCCGACGAAGGCCTGTGCCGGGGCCGAGGCGGCCACCTGCACCTCTTCGACCCAGAGCACATGGCAGCGTCGTCGGGGATCGTCGGTGCTGCTGCACCATTGGCCTG
>JBLYYS010000142.1:0-3564 GCA_048550235.1 Acidimicrobiia bacterium
AGGAGCCCTCTTGGAACAAGATCGCAGACGGTCCGACCGATGTGACGTCGGCTGCCCACCCCATTCCTGCGGCGACTTGATCCCGATAGGTCGGAATGAGCGCGTTCGGAATTATCGAACCACTGCCGGCCCATTCTGAGGAGAGGCTCCCGGCCACCATCACCATCCCGAGTTCGGACAGCGCCGGAGCCAGCGCTTCATCGACGAGGGATCCCAGGGCACCGGAGAAGCCGAGGACCGAGGTGCTCAGTTCTTCGAAGCCCCTCATGGCTTCTTCGACGTCGTAGCGGTGGTCATAATCAACGACCTGTACTTCGTACTGTCCTCCTACCCCACCGAGGACATCGTTCACGTACGACCAGTAGGCGGACTGGCCCTCCCGCACGGACTTACCGAAAGCGGCCAAAGGTCCGCTGACGGGCACCATCACCCCTACGTTGATGACATCACCGCCGACTCCAACACCTTCCAACACCCTCGGTTCGACGACTGTCGTTGATGCTTCGGTTGTGGAGGACACCGAGGCCGTCGTCGATGTCGTTGACGAATCCACTGAGGGACTACACGCCGACAACGTCAACATGCAAACGAGCAACGTAACCAACATTGATTGCTTCAAGTCGATACCCTCAGATCGATCGAGAGGAGTTTTCTTGCAAGCCCAAGCCACCGTACTGTCAACACGCATCCTGCCACGCACCCGGGTTTCAACCGCGGTTCTGGTGATTGGATTCGCCGCTTTGACCGCGGTTGCGGCTCAAATCCGGATCCCGCTGGGATTCACCCCGGTGCCGCTAACCGGTCAAACATTCGCAGTGTTGCTGAGCGGTGCAGCCCTCGGCTTGCGCGCCGGCGCTGCCGCTCAGGCTTTGTACGTTGCCATCGGACTTGCTGGCTTCCCGGTGTTCCAGGGTGGGGAAGGTGGCTGGAGCTATGCGACCGGTGCCACCGCCGGCTATCTCGTGGGCTTCATTGTCGCTGCCGCCGTTGCCGGCTATCTAGCCGAGCAACGACAGGACCGGCGGATTGTCACCGCCATTCCAGCCATGCTCGCCGGCAACACGATCATCTATCTCATCGGTGTTCCCTGGCTCATGCACGTGCTGGGTGTTGATCTCGCTGCCGGCCTCACCGCCGGATTCGCCCCCTTCGTGGTCGGCGATCTCCTCAAGATCGCCGCGGTGGGATTGCTGCTACCGGCGGTGTGGAAGATGGTTGGGGAGCAGAGATAGCAGGCGTTAGGACCGCTCCGATCTCTCTGCAGCTTGCTCGAGAGAGCGCCGCTAGTGGCGGGAAGGCAGCACCGATCGATAGGCCTCGCTCATGCAGAGCGTTGGCAAATCTCCCCGACAAGCTCCATCCTGGCGGCAGGTTGCTCCCGAGTGGGCCGTTAATGCGAGAAGGCCGCACCGACCGATGGATATGGCGGTGACTGAAGCCGCCGGAGGTGGGCTACGAGCTCCATAGCCAACCCCTCAACCCTCGCCCGCGTCGATAGCCTCCATGAGCGAGGAAAGCATGCGCTGGATCTCGCGCGACTCCGCCAGAAGCGGCCGCAGCCCATCCAAGGCAAGCATCGACAATCGATGGGCGATGAACAGCTGGCTTTCAACCTCAGCAGCCGACCCACGAGCGTAGGCCAGGAACCGGCCCAAATCCCGCTGAGACTTGCGGCCGACGCCTTCGGCAATGTTCGAAGGAATTGAGGCACTCGCCCGACGCAGCTGACTCGTGAGGCCGTACTTCTCAGACACCGGAAACCGGGCCGTCTCGCGATATACGCCGACGACCAACTGAACGCCCCGATGCCAAACATCCAGGCTTCGAAAATCTCTCATTCGGGAATGAATACTTCGACGGTGGTACAGAATCTGACCAAGCCGTGCTCGCAGTCGGAGCTTCTTTGTGTGCGCGGCAGCTCTGACTTGGGCCAGCCCGATGGATCGGGGCCGGAGTCCGTGCCCTTTGCGGCGACGTACACGAGAAACCCACAGCCCGGAGCTAGTCGCGAACAGCCTACGGCCATGTGCTGACGCGTTTCGGGGGCCTTGCGGCCCCCGAAAACGTCTCGTCGCGATTTCTTGCTGTTCTACCCGGCGCAGGCCTCGGTGAAGACGTGCGCTTCGGCGGAAGGACCAACAAAATAGTCCTGAATGGTCGCGATACCCGTGGTGGCGTCGGCCGAGTATCCACCGACGACACCCTCACGCGGGAACACATCGTTGGCGTCTCCGGCGAACGACCGAGAAGGCATCATGCCCTCGTAGTCGACATCGGTGAGCGCAAACGCCGCAGCCTGAATACCTTCATGGCTCAGGTCGCCCGCAGCGAAGGCAGCTTCGAGGGCCGCCTTGATCCCGTACTGTGAAGTCCACCCGGAGATGAAGAAGTCATTGGCCGGGAAACCCGCCGCGGTGACAGCCGTCCGCATCTTCTCGTGACCGACCGAGTCGTAGTCCCACCCGCCCACGAACGAGGACTGGTAGTAGATGCCCAACTCAAAAGCCGGAGCTGCGGCCGAAGCCAGCAACGCCGAGTTCCATGAAGGTGCGGCTCCGATGAAGATCGGAACGTCGGCTCCGAGTTGCTGTGCTGCTCCACCGACGATTGCGGCAGTCTCCGACGGACCCGTGACCAGAATGATCACATCTGCCGGATCGGCAACGATCTTGGCAACAGCTTCGGTCTGAGCAGGATCGCCACCGGCCGAAACCGGAATGACCGTCTCTTCCCAGCTCACGGTGAGACCATTGTTGGCGGCCGCGATCTTCACACCTTCGGCGTAATCGAAGCCGTAGTCACTCGGGAACTCGAGGATACCGATTGTCTCAAACGTCCTGCCGGCGGCAGGAATCGCGTTCACGGCCCAGTCAATCGCGTTCATGGCCTCGAAGCAGTACCCGGTACCGAATTCGATCACGTTGTCAACGAACGCCCAACCAGACCACCACGACATCGGTGCGGCGATAGTGCTGTCACGCTCGTAGTCCGGCAAGGCCGCCACTGTTTGTGGCGTTCCCAGCGACTGTGCAATAGCAGCAACATCACCGGCGATCGAGTTGTAGTCGGCGACGAGTTTGTCAGGTTGGTAGGCGGTGTCCTTCTTGAGGTTTTCCGGCAGAACAACGTCGAAGGCACCACCGATACCTCCCTCGGCGTTGACGGTGGCC
This sequence comes from Acidimicrobiia bacterium, assembly GCA_048550235.1. Lineage (GTDB taxonomy): Bacteria > Actinomycetota > Acidimicrobiia > Spongiisociales > JAHEDJ01 > JAHEDJ01. The sequence continues at coordinate 3,171 of JBLYYS010000142.1, forward strand.
CAGAACAGACTCTGACCGCCATAGAGACCACCCGATGCTCCCGCGAACGGACCCGACTCGTCGGTCAGGACGCCGAGGTAGATGCAACCGTTGTCGGGGTTGCCTCCCTCACAGGGCTCCTCGGTGACGCCGGGCCCAAGAGTCAGCATGTGCTCGGCCATGGTGGTTTCGGTCGTCATGTCGTCGGCCATGGTCGTTTCGGTCGTCATGTCGTCGGCCATGGTCGTTTCGGTCGCCGTTGGGGCTTCCGTGTCCGCCGTGGTGTCATCGGTGTCCTGCGCGCAAGCGGCTACCACCAGGGCAAACACCGCCAGCAACGCCAAGACCCTCCATCTTCCTAGTCGTCTCACGTTCCTCCTCCTATTCATTACATCCGGGTTGCCCCGGAACCCTC
>JBLYYS010000143.1:0-4238 GCA_048550235.1 Acidimicrobiia bacterium
CTCGACTGTGGTCGTACCAAGGGAAAGCATCCGATCGGCACGCTGAAGCGACACCTCCAGTAGTCGATCCGGCCCGGCGGCCCGAGTGGCTTCAACCGTCGACTGGATACCCCCGCCGGCCGCCATGATTGACTCGTAGCTCTCCCCGCGCATCCGGCGATCGAACTCGTCGGCTCGCCGTCCATCGAAAACGAGGTGCGTGTGAGCATCGACAAATCCCGGCAGAATCGCGCGGCCTCCGCAATCGAGAGTCACGAGATCCCGATATCTCGAGGGAAGCCCCTTTTGCTCGCCGATCCAGGTGATACGACCGCTGCGGATCGCGATTGCCCCGTTGCTGATTGCCCCGTCGACGCGTGGGTCGTTGGTGATGATCGAACCGATCCCCGTCAAGAGCAGATCACCGGAAGTCTGCTCGAACGCCTGCTCGCCGGTGATGGCGACGGCCAGTTGGGCGCACTCATCGCAAATGGTCACGCCCCGCGGACCGGCGAGCAGGTGGCCAACCTGATCCTCCGGCTTGCTACAGAAGCTGCAAACGCGACGTGCCAATGCCTATCCCTCGAGCATGGGAATCACCACGCCCCTATCGGCGGCTACGTCCCTAGCTCTCTGATAGCCGGCGTCCACGTGCCGCATTACCCCGGTGCCGGGGTCGTTGGTGAGAACCCGGCTCAGACGGAGAGCACCATTATCGGTACCGTCGGCCACCACCTGTGCGCCTGCGTGAATCGACTTCCCGATTCCCACTCCGCCGCCATGATGAACGGCTACCCAGGCGGCACCGGACGCTGTGTTGAGTAGAGCGTTGAGGATCGGCCAGTCGGCTACGGCATCCGAGCCGTCTGCCATCGCTTCGGTCTCTCGATACGGAGAAGCAACCGAACCGGAGTCGAGGTGATCGCGACCGATCACGATCGGTGCACCGACCTTGCCAGAGCGGACGAGTTCGTTGAAGGCCAACCCCGCCTTATCTCTCTCGCCATATCCAAGCCAGCAGATCCGTGCCGGCAAGCCCTGGAAGTGCACTCGCCGGGCAGCCATCTCGAGCCAGCGATGCAGGCCGCGATTGTCGGGGAAGAGGTCGAGGAGCGCCCGATCGGTAGCAGCGATATCGGCAGGGTCTCCTGACAACGCAATCCATCGGAAGGGTCCCATTCCCTCGCAGAACAGATCGCGAATATAGGCGGGGACGAATCCCGGGTAGGCGAAGGCGTCGGCGTAGCCGCCATCCTTCGCTTCGCCTCGCAGATTGTTCCCGTAGTCGAAGACCTCGGACCCCTTGCCGATGAATCCAACCATGGCTTCACAGTGCACGGCCATAGACTCCCGGGCTTCTGCCACGTAACGTTGGGGATCCTCCTGCCGCAGTTTGGCGGCAGCTTCCACGTCGTAACCGCGCGGCACATAGCCATTCAGCGGATCATGAGCAGAGGTCTGATCCGTAACGATGTCGAAGTGGACATCACGACGAAGCAGCTCCGGGAAGATCGTTGCGGCATTACCTTCGACGCCGACCGAAAGGCCCCTGCCCTGCTGCCTGGCCGACTCGCACAGTGCCAATGCCTCATCCAACGACCCGGCAGACACGTCGAGATAGCCCGTCTCCAATCGGCGTTGGATTCGAACGGGGTCCACTTCCACGCACAACGCGACACCGTCGTTCATGGTGATGGCAAGAGGCTGAGCGCCACCCATACCACCGAGTCCGGCCGTCAAGGTCAACGTGCCCTTCAAGGTGCCCGAGAATCGTTGTTCCGCGATCGCGAGAAACGTCTGATACGTGCCCTGCAAGATGCCCTGGGTCCCGATGTAGATCCAGGATCCGGCCGTCATCTGGCCGTACATCATCAGACCAGCCGCCTCGAGGTCCCAGAAGCTCTCCCAATCTGCCCAATCAGGGACCAGCAGACTGTTGGCAATCAAGACACGCGGAGCCATCTCATGGGTCTGGAAGACTCCAACGGGCTTGCCCGACTGGACGAGCATCGTCTCGTCGTTTTCGAGGCCTCGCAGCGTCCGGACGATTGCGTCGAACGCGTCCCAGTTCCTGGCCGCTTTCCCTCTGCCTCCGTAGACGACGAGCTCATCGGGATTCTCCGCCACCTCCGGATCCAGGTTGTTCATCAGCGAGCGCAGTGCCGCCTCCTGGAGCCACCCCTTGGTAGAGAGTTCGTTGCCGCGCGGTGCAGTGACTGGTCGAGGTCCACTCATGTCTGCCTCCTTTGCTGCGACCAACGCTAGTTCGTCACCCGGGCGGCCGTAGCGGGTCTATATCGTGCTAATCCACCCGTGTGGATCCGGCGTGGCACCAGTCTGCAACGCCGTCAAAGCGGCACGAAGCCGAAGAGTGTTCGGTCCGACTTGACCGCTCCCGACTTTGTATTCCACCCCATCGTGGAGGATCGTTCCGACCCCGGCCAACAAGGCAGCAGTGCCGGACAGGGCAGCTTCACCTGCAGACGCGAATTCGAGCATCTCGTCGATCGTGAAGTCCGCCTCGACAACGTCGTACCCGAGATCGCGGGCAATGACGAGTACTGAATCCCTGGTCACGCCCGGCAGGAAGGAGGGGTCGAGGGGTTTGGTGAGCACGCGCTGATCATCGAGCAAGATGAAGTTGGCGGCTCCAGTTTCCTGTACGTCCCCGCCGGGAGCAAACAGCACCTGATCAGCCGAGTGGGTGTGCTTGGCCTCCATGATGAGACCCAACGCGGCCGCGTAGTTCGCTCCGGTCTTGGCCATGCCGAAGCTCGGCGTCGATCGTGGGCGGTGTTCCTCCACGACCACCTTGAGTGGGCGAATCCCGCCGGAGAAGTAGTCGCCGACCGGTGAAGCCAAGACGTAGAGCAAAGCCTCCTTGCTCGGAGCAGCAGCGGCGCCGACATTGGCTTCTGTTCCGATCAGCGTCGGCCGGAGGTAGAGGGAGCCGGGCGGTTCGGGTATTACCTGGCGGGCGGAATCGACCACATCGATGATCATCCGTTCGAGGAGCGGCCCTTCGGGGATCGGCAAACAGAGCAGGCGAGCGCTCGCCTGCATTCTCTCAATGTGTCGATCGAGACGGAACAGGCGCAATTCGCCAGTCATACCCCGGTGCGCTTTCAGGCCTTCGAACACCGAACTCGAGTAATGGAGTACATGGGCGGCAGGATGAATCGGGAGAGGAGCGACTGGTTCGAGGTGCGAGTCCTCCCATCGTTCGCCATCCCAGCGACTGAGGGCCATCTTCTCGGTGAATACGGCTCCAAAGGGGGCGCTTTCGTGTGCTGGAACTGAGATGGTGCCTCCCCTCGGGATAGGTTCAGGCACTCTAGCGAACCCCCGGAGGCGTCTAACCAGCGGCGCTAGATCAGTGCTCCGCTCTCGATCAGGTCGACAACCGCTTCGATTTCCATCGTCAGGGGGCGATCGTCTTCGAGCGGGGGGACGACCTCGCGGACCCGACCGACCACTGCAGCGAGTCGAGGTGCCGGTTCGAGTGGTCGCCGGTACTCAATCCCCTGCACTGCGCAAAGGATCTCCACGGCGAGAACGCTCCTGATGTTGTCGAGCACCTGAAACAGCTTGCGGCCGGCGCCCCATCCCATCGAAACGTGATCCTCCTGGCTACCGGAGGTCGGGATCGACTCGACCGATGCGGGATGGCTGAGCACCCGGCTCTCGGCAACGAGCGCTGCGGCGGTGTACTGCAGCAGCATATAGCCCGAGTTGATCCCGGGCCGAGGAGAGAGAAAGGCCGGTAAGCCGAACGAGCGCTCGGGATCGAGCAGCCGATCGGTCCGACGTTCCGAGATGTTTCCCAACTCGGTCGCGGCGATGGTCATGAAGTCGAGCGCGAATGCCAGAGGCTGTCCGTGGAAGTTTCCGGCCGATATCAGCTCGTCGGCGTCTGCGAAGACGATCGGATTGTCGACAACTGAGCCGAGTTCTATATCGAACACGGACTCCGCATGACTCAACGTGTCCCACACCGCACCGTGAACCTGCGGCGCGCACCGCAATGAGTAGGCGTCCTGGACGGCATGCACGAAGTCGTCCCGGTGGCTGTCACCGATGCCGGACCCCTCGAGAAGGTGGGCGATTCTTCCCGCGGATGCGACCTGTCCTGGATGGGGCCGAAGTGCATGGACTTCCGCCCGGAACGGTCTCGAGCTTCCTTTGAGCGCCTCGACAGAGAGCGCGGCCGCAACATCGGCCGCGGCGGCAAGGAGTCGGGCCCGATGCAGTCCGAGCAC
>JBLYYS010000144.1:0-3909 GCA_048550235.1 Acidimicrobiia bacterium
AGGCTGACTCCGTAGACCCCGTTCACGGCGTCGTCCCCTCCCCCGTGATCGACACGGCAGCCACGATCACCAACATGAACACAAGCCCCATCGCCGAGGTGACGACCCGCGGGCGTAGCAGCACCGCCTCTTCGTTTCCGGTGGCGAAACGGGTTGCGTCGAAGATCGAAATACCCCAAGCGACGACGCCGAACCCGAGTAACACGAACCCAACGGCACGCCGGTTGCCGTTGAGCATCGCCACACCAAACGCAATGGTCGCAATCAGCAAGCCGGCCACTGCAAGTCCGAGTGCGGATTGCCCGGTCTTGAAGTGCCCACCACCGGGGAGCAACCCCCACAAGGCGGCCGTCGATGGTTCGATGTCGACGCTTCCAGTATCGGAAGCACCAAAGGCGTCATATATCGACGTCTGGCACGCCCGACACTCATCGACGGCAACCGGATTATCGGCTCCACACGTCTTGCAGGCCCACCCTTCGACGGATTCAGATGATGGCGACAGCGAAGGAATCGGAGCGCCGGTTCCCGGACGATCCTGGCTTCGGGCCGGCGTTGGAGGGCCCAGCGGCCCTCGTGGGGTAGACGGAGGTCCTCCGGGAGCCGTCGGACCACGCCTGGCATGGACCGGATAGGCGGTTGCCGGAGCATCGCCGCGAGCAGGTTCATCATGTTGCTCGGGCATTGAGGGAGATGAAGCTGCGCCTCCAAATGCCGCGTAGCATTGACCGCACCACTCGGAGCCAACTGGATTAGCGGCCCCACAAGCGGGGCATTGTTCGGTGCCTGCCATGTCGTGATCAGAGTACCGCGGTCATGGGCCGGTCCGTATCAATCAGGTGGTGACGGCACCCTGTTCGGCGGATCCGACAAGCTTGGCGTACTTCGCCAGCGCGCCCGTCGAGTACCTGGGCTCGGGCAGTTTCCATCCGGCACGCCGTGAGGAAAGCGTTTCCTCGTCTATAAGAACATCGAGACGCCGGGCGGGTAAATCAACTTTGACGCGATCTCCCTCCTCGATCAGGGCCAGGTTGCTTCCATTTGCTGCCTCCGGCGCTACATGCCCGATACAGAGGCCCGTGGTTCCTCCGGAAAACCGACCGTCTGTGATCAACAGCACGTCCTTGCCCAGCCCGGCTCCCTTGATCGCAGCCGTTATCTGCAACATCTCCCGCATACCGGGACCGCCCTTCGGCCCCTCGTACCGAATCACGACCACATCACCGGGATGCAGGTCGTGGTTGAACAGAGCCTCGAGCGCACCTTGCTCATCATCAAAGACCCTGGCGACTCCCTCAAACGTATCGAGTTCGACCCCGGCGATCTTCACTACCGCCCCCTCATCGGCGAGGTTTCCCCGCAACACCGCGATTCCGCCTTCCCGGGCCAGGGGCGCCCTGGTGGGCTTGATGACATCCTGTCCGGTCGGGAATGTCACTACCTCCAGGTTTTCCGCCACGGTTTTGCCTGTCACCGTCGGGAGATCGCCCTCGATCAGGCCCTCGTCGAGCAGCGCTCGCATCACAATCGGCACTCCTCCGATGTGATCGAGGTCGACCATGTGATAGGCCCCGAACGGCTTCAGATCGCCGATGTGAGGCGTGCGACGGCTGACGGCATCGAAGTCCTCGAGCGTCAACTCCACCTCTGCCTCATGCGCCATCGCCAGCAGATGCAATACCGCGTTGGTCGAACCGCCCAGCGCCATCACCGTTGTGATGGCGTTGAGAAAGGCCGGGCGCGTCATGATCTGGCGAGGCCGCAAGTTTGCTTCCAGTAGCTGCATTGCCGCCGCGCCGGACTTCACGGCGTATTCCTCGAGTCGCGGATCGGAGGCCGGCACCGACGCACTCCCAGGTAGGGACATTCCAATGGCTTCACCCACCGACGCCATCGTGTTGGCCGTGAACATCCCTGCGCACGAACCCTCTCCGGGGCATGCAGATTGCTCGATTCCCAGCAGTTCCTCCTTGGTGATAGTGCCCTCATTGAAGGCGCCGATACCCTCGAAGACATCGACGATCGAGATGTCCTTGCCCCGCCATCGCCCTGGCAAACTCGAACCCCCGTACAAGAACACACTCGGCAGGTTGGTGCGTGCGGCGGCCATCAACATGCCGGGCAATGATTTGTCGCAACCGGCGATCGTGACCATCGCATCGAACCGCTCGGCGTGCATCACCAGTTCCACCGAATCGGCGATGACCTCGCGACTGACCAGGGAAGCGCGCATGCCCTCGTGCCCCATCGAAATGCCGTCCGAGACGGCGATAGTGGCGAACGTCAGTCCGACGCCACCTTCGGCGCGGACGCCCTCTTTGGCGCGATTCGCCAGGCGCGGTCCCGATAGGTTGCAGGGCGTCACTTCGTTGCCGGCTGAAACCAATCCGACCTGGGACTTGGCGAAATCATCCTCTTCAAGACCGACAGCCCGCAGCATTGCCCGAGCTCCTGCCTTGGCCGGTCCTTCCGTGACATCCTGGGAATGAATCTTGCGCGTCATACGGGCATGGTACGCGTCGAGAGCCATTAGCCAAGAGCCATTGGCCGTTGGCCGTTGGCCGTTGCGAGCAACCGGAGGCGGTCAGGCGAGGGCGGCGAGCGCGAGGTCGATCTCCTCCAACACCGCCGGATCGTGTTCGATCTCGCGGCGGGTCTCGAGGATGTCCGCCGCCGAGCCGCCTATCCGTCCAAGAGCCCATGCGGCATGAGTTCGAAGGGTGGCGCGGCGATGGTGCAGATATCCCTCGAGCAATCCGAGGTGCTCCAACCCACCGGTGTTGCCCAGGGCGATCAAAGCGTTGCGCCGGATGTAGTCGGGATCGCGTCGCGGGATGAACCAGTGTTCTGCTCCGTCCAACAAGATCGTGTCATCGGCAGTGAGCAGTGCGCTGAGATCGACCCTGCCCTCCGCGGCCTTGCTACTTTCGAGGACACTATGGCCGGGCGGGCAAGCGGCCAGACAGTCGTCGCAACCGTAGATCCTGTCGCCCCACGGAATCCGGAGACTTCGAGGAACGACCCCGGGAGTCTGGGTCCAGTATGCGATACAACGTGTGGCGTCGAGTACCCCCGGCGAGATGAGAGCGCCCGTCGGACAGGCGGGGAGGCAGGCGTCACACTTACCGCAGTCGCGCTTCATCGGTTCGGAGGGGGTCAGAGCCGCATCGGTGACCACAGACCCGAGCAAAAGCCAGGGTCCATGCTTTGGCGAGATCAACATCGTGCTCTTGCCCCACCACCCGATCCCTGCCCGTACAGCCGCGGCCCGGTCGACCAGCCTGCTGTCGTCTGCCAGCACCGCCGCCTGGTGACCTTGTGACTGGAGGTGGCCGGCCATCTGCTCGAGGCCGTGCCGGAGCGGAGAGTAGTGATCCCGGGTGGCGAACCTCGCTACCCGACCGCTTGCTCGCGCGGCCGGCCCCGGTGAACCGGCGTCCGGCAGATACGACTTGGCCGACACCACCAGAGTGTTGGCCCACGGAAACGACCTCCGCACGTTCGAAGACGTGTCGGGGTCCCGGTAGGTGAAGGCAAGCTTGCCAGACAACCCGGCACTCTTGCGCTCACGCAACGTCCTCTCCGCGGCCTCAAACGGATCCGCCGACGCCACCCCAAACCCGTCCAATTCGGTTCTGTGAGCAATGGATCGCAGTTGTGCTTCGAGTTGTTTCACACCTCCAGGCTAAGGCCTCCCAGCCGCCCGGTCACCCGTTGGCCACGTTCGGGTCTTGTCTCCTTGGAAGCAGCCGGAGCCGGGGAACCAGCCCCACCTCGGCCAGGTTGCCCAACGCCTCAGTCTCCGCGTCGTTGAGTTCCACCGGTCCGGCTGCCAGCAGGTGGGTGACGACGCAATCACCACAGGCATCCGTGTTCCGCATCGCACAGACGTCGCAGTCGATTCGCATG
>JBLYYS010000145.1:0-10938 GCA_048550235.1 Acidimicrobiia bacterium
ATCAGCCCGGTGGGCCGGCTGCATGCAGTTCCCTGGTCGGCATTGCCCTCGCTTCGAGGCCGACCGGTTTCAGTGATTCCGTCGGCCGCCGCCTGGCTGCGGGACCGACCGAAAGGGTCTAGTCCGCCTGCGCTGGTGGCGGGCCCAGGCCTCGACCATGCGAGAGGGGAGGTCAAGGCCGTCCAAGGCCTATGGCCGGGTGCATCGGTCTTAGCCGGGAAGAAGGCCACCGTCACGAGCGTGCTCGATGCCCTCAATGGGGCTTCGATCGCCCACCTCGTCGCACACGGCCGTTTCCGAACCGACAACCCGATGTTCACGTCGTTGATGTTGGCCGACGGGCCTCTGAGCCTGTACGACCTCGAGGAACTCGAGGCCCCGCCCGAGACGGTTGTCCTTTCCGCCTGCGAGGTCGGTTCGTCGGTGGTGCGCCTCGGTGACGAGTTGCTTGGAATGGCCGCCGCGTTCCTCGAGATGGGTTCGAAAGCAGTGATTGCGCCGCTGTTCCCTGTGAGCGATGCGGCGACTCGGGCGGTGATGGAGGTGGTGCACGACCATCTTGCTTCCGGCTCTACTCCAGCAACCGCGTTGGCTGAGGCCCGTCGAACGGAAAGCCCCGAAGAGCGCCTGTCTGCTTCGTCATTCCTCTGTTTCGGATAGGGCTCCGGTTGTACTGAGTGGCGAATCCGGCAGGAGGACTACCCGGCGAGATCTACCGGTACGGTTCGCCCGCCGAAGAACACCGACGGCTCTGAAGAGAACGTGTCGTCGGTCCAACTGAGCGCGGAGTTGATGCTGAAACTGAAGTTGTAGGAGTTCTCGCTCTCGGGGATCACGAGGATCTCGACCCGCGCGTCTGCCGTCCGGCTTCCCGATTCTGTGTACTCGTCAACGAGCAACTCGCCGTCACTCCAGAAGGTGCAGTACATGGTCACATGGATTTCGGCGGCGAGTTCACTGTCGCCTTCGTAGCGGTGCCAACCTTCAGGCGTCGTCCCTACTCGCCTCGCGGCCAGCTCGCCTGTGAAATCTCCGACGGCGTCGTTGCCGCGCTCAACACCGTTTCCGGCGGGCTCCCTATAGATCTCCTCACCTGATCCATCGAAGCTCGCAAGAATCGTCTCGCCCACAGGATCGAAGATCACTCGCATTTCGATCGCATCGATCTGCAGTTGGAGGGTTTGGCAAAACGGATCCTCACCCAGGTCGCCCGACACCTCATCCCAGAGGAACGAGCCCAGACCGAAGGAAGGATCTGCCGGTGGTAAGAAGTCCTCCTCGGTCAACTCGAATACATAGGCGCTGTCGCTCACAGTCGATTGTGTCGTGTTGCCCGATCTTGATCTGGTCTGGAGTCGGGCGATGAGGCGATCGATCGTATCCTCCACCACGACCCGCTTGACTTGCTTCAAACGGGACCTGACGAGCGCCCGTAGCGCCGTCTTGATTGAAGCCCCGGCGAAGAGGGCGCTCAGCGCCACATCTTGGATCTCCGGTGCCATTCCACGGATGATTCGGCGCCCTCGCGGCCCGGCCAGCTTGTACAAAGGGTCGGTGACCTTCGTGACGATCTTGAGGGGTGTCCTCGTGAACAACCATCGGAAAACGCCACCTCCCCGGCGTCTCCGTGGCTTCATCTCGGCGGCCTTCTTGATGGACTCCGCTTGGGCAGCCGCGATCATGTCGGCCGTTGCCTCATCCACTCCCATAGAAACCGCTAGATCCCAGAGTTGGCCCACAGCTTCCGGTTCATTCGCCTCGGTTCCCTCTTCTGCCAAACCGGTCACCCGGTGTGCAGCAGCCTGGAGAGCAACGGCATCCGCCGGAGATACATCCTCCTGGTCCCAAGGTGCACCTTCGTCCGCCATTACCGGCTGTGCAGTAAGGGCAAGCAAGAGAAGCGAGATCACGGCGGCGTTGGTACGGATCGCCATCACTCGTCCACCAGGTCGGGAACCGCTTCAACATAGATGAGCTGTCCATCTTTGAGGCCGAACAGCAAATTGCGCCCTACGTAGACCGCACCTTCCGAGACCACGTCATCCTCAACCTCGATTCGGACGTACTCGTCGATGCCGGCCGCGGCAGCGACTTCCGCTTCTGTCATGAAGGCTGTGAAGGCAGCAGGGGAGTAGCCGGCTGCAATCACAGGGGCCGACGCATCAGCCGGACGTTCCTCCGCGGTAATGGCTCCATCTATGAACGCGACCTCGCGCTGAACTCCGTAGTAGCTCCATGTTTCGACTCGGGCCGGTTGCTCTGAGACAGTGTCGGTGAAGAAAAAGATAGTGAACGCGTCCGGTTGCCCGAGTTCCGCCAGGGTTGCAGACTGATCTGCGCTCATCTCGGCGGTGCCGGGTGCTGAGGCGCGGTCCTCGACCGTGACCAATACGACGTCGTCGGCGATCATCCAGTCGACCGTGATGAGCGCGATTGCAGCAACGAGTGTGATGCCGACAATCCAGGGCCACCGTTTGCGCCCGGGCGGGTTGTCCGGTGATTGCCCAACCGACAATGCCAATGTCGACCGCCTTTCTTGGATCCCAGCCCAGCGGTCTACTCGTATCGCCAATCACTCTAGGTGATGAAGCTCGGCCGAAGGGCAGGCCCCCGCGCCCCGGTTGCCGCGCGGCACAGGTCGGGACGTTTTGCTACCTTCGTTTGATGCAGCAGATTGCCTCAGGCGTATATCAGATTCCCAGCTACTCCAATGCCTACATCGTCGACGGAGACTCCGGGGTCGTGCTGGTAGACACTGGGTTGCCGAAACGCCACGGTGCCATCCTCGATGCCTTGAAGGCGATCGGACGCCAACCGGAGCGGGTGACGGCCATTGCCATCACCCACGCTCACGTGGATCATGCGGGCAATGCCGCCATTCTCAAAGCGGAGACCAATGCCGCCGTGGTTGCCTCCGACATCGACGCACCGGCTTTGCGCGGCGAAGAGGATTATCCGCTCCCACCGTTCTTGGACAGAGTCCCATTCCTCAAGCCGCTGTTTCGGTTGTTGCCGAGTGCAGACGCAACCGAGGTCGATCACCCGGTTGGGGAGGGAAAGAGCTCGGCCCTTCCTGCCGACATACAAGTGGTCGCCAGCCCCGGACATACGCCGGGACACGTTTCGTTCCTGCTCGAACGTGACGGAGGGATTCTCCTGGTGGGCGACGCCGCAGTAGCCACCAAGGACGGGAGGGTGAAACGGGGCTTCATGAACCGGTCGACTCCCATATTCGACGCCAGTATTCGGCACATCGCCGAATACGACTTTCAAATTGCATTGTTCGCTCACTCGCATCACCTGGAGAAGGGCGCCTCGATCGCGTTCAGGAAGTTCGCATCTTCGATGCGGTAGTCCGGGCGCTTGCGCGTTCGGCCTGGCTACGGTGACGGGATGATCGGAGCAGTCGCCGTCGGCCTCACAGCTATCACATGGGGCCAATACCTGTGGCGCATACCCCGCGAGCAGATACCCCGGAGACCGTGGGGATCGTTGCTCTTCACGGGTATTGCCATCGCGCTAGGAGCCATCTCCGGTAGCTGGTGGGGATGGGCAGCGGCAATCGTGGCCGCCTACTTCTGGTTCCTCACGTTCACATCGACTTATCGGCCTCCGAACGGCATTGGAGTCGGCGACCAGTTCCCCGAGATCGTTGCCCAAACCTCGGCCGGTACGGAGATGCGCTTGTCGGATTGGGTCGGTCGGCGGACGCTTTTCAAGCTCTATCGGGGACCCTGGTGACCGTACTGTGCCGCTGAGTTGCAGCGGCTCGAACGGATGCGTCCTTGGCTGGAAGGTCACGATGTGCAGATCGTGACCATGACACACGCCTCCGCCGAAGCAGTTCGTTCCCAGGTCCAACGGGACAGGCTTCGTTTTCCGATCCTCATCGACTCCGATCTCGAGGTGACACGGCAACTTGGATGGTTCGACCGCGCCGGCCTCAAGCATGTGACGTGGAAGGTCCTCGGCATCCCCATCGGCTTTCCCGTCGGCATTCGGGAAATGCCGCGCCCCGCCACCGTGCTGATCGACGAAGCCGGCGTCGTCCGATGGCTCGACGTAACAGATGACTACCGGCTTCGAGGTGATGAGGACCGCATTCGAGCCGCAGTAGAGAGGGCCTTCTCACGGCCTGGTCCAGTTGCTCCGGAGTAGGCTCGGGGTATGTCCGACGACTCCAAAACGAACAAAGCGGAGCTCACGATTGCCTTGACTCCGGTCCAGCTGATCGTCGTCGTGGCTGGATTGCTCGCGCTGATCGCACTTCGACGCCGGTGTCGGGCCCGCTGATCCCATAGTCACAACGGTTGAGGGGCCGTTCGGCTCTGGCGCGAGAGCGAATCGGAGCCCACTATCTGAAGGAAGGGGGATAGCGACGACTGGAGCTTGTCATGTTCTTCGATGTCATCGTCAAGCCGCAAACGTGGCGCAACGTCGCCTATTTGTTGCTTGCCTTCCCTCTCGGAATCTTTTACTTCGTGTTTCTCGTGACCGGGCTTTCTCTGGGGCTTGGGCTCTTCATCACACTCTTGGGTATTCCGGTTCTCGTTGGTGTCCTAGCTTCGGCCTACGGACTGGGCGATTTCGAGCGAGTAACAACCAACCTGCTGCTGGATCAGGACACCCAGCCGTCGCACAGGCTGGCGGTTTCCGGCGGGCTGTGGGAGAAGGTCAAAGCCCTCGTCCGAAGCTCGGAGACCTGGAAGCGAGTCTGGTACCTGTTCGTCGAGTTCCCGTTCGGAATCATCGGCTTCACCCTCGTCACGACCACTGCTGCTGTGTTCGCGATGGTTGCTACCCCACTCTTCTACACGACGTCCTGGTGGCCGAGCGCTTTGGAGTGGCCCGGTGAGTATTGGGTCATTGACACTCTCGGCGAGGCGCTTCTCCTTTCGCTTGGTGCCCTGGTGGTCGGATTCGTTCTGCTTCATTTGACGAACGCGGTAGCGAAGATATGGGGATTCTTCGCCGAAGCAATGCTGGGTCCGTCGGATCACCCTTTCGCGCCGCCGGCGCCCACCGAAATTCCAACCCAAGAGCCCTTGCAGTAGCGGATCGGCCCGTACTCGAACGATGGCCGTTGCGCCCGAAGGGCTCACGTAGGGGCAACGCCTCGAGAGTCCGCCGGCGTATCTCGCGAAGAGGGTCAGGCTGCTTGTGAGTCAGATCATGCGTGGTGGTCGCCGAGAACTCGTTTCATCACTTCCAGGATCACGGCGGATTCCTCGTCGTTCACGTGGATGGCCCAGTGGGCCTCGAGACCCTGATCAATGACTTTGCGCGCTTGCGCCATTGCTTCGCGGCCGTCGTCGGTCAGCTCGACGATCGTCGCGCGTCGATCCGTGGGATCCGGCTTGCGGATCACGTAGCCCATCGACTCCAGGCGATCGATCACCTTGGTGGTACCGCCGGGAGAGAGGATCAATCGGTGGGCAATGTCGGACATGCGCGGAGGCGTTTCGGCATGGTCGAGGTGGAGCATCGCCTCGTTGTCGGCCAGCAATAGGCCGAGTTCACTCTGGAGGGCCTCTTCGATGTGGGCCTTGAGCAGGAACGAAGCGTGCAGTGAGTGCGCAGCTGCCTGCCGCCAGAGTGGTTGTTGGTCGTGTCCCATAACCTGCATTCTTGCAGAGATGCTGTCCTCGTATATAGTATACTAGAAAACTAATCTAGCAAAGTAGATTCACCAATGCGCGAGCTTTTCAGAATTCCCGGATTCCGCACCTTCGGGATCGTTTGGCTCGGCCAGCTCGTCTCGAACCTCGGCTCGGCTATGACCGGGTTTGGCCTGGGCATCTGGGTCTACCAGAAGACGGGATCGGCGCTTCAGCTCGCACTGATAGTGGCGGCCGCGCGGGTCCCGATGCTGCTCATCACCCCGTTTGCCGGTGTGTTGGTCGACAGGTGGGATCGCCGTTGGGCGATGATCCTCTCGGATGCAGGTGCCGCGCTCGGCACCGCCATAGCGATGGTGCTGATCCTCACCGACAACCTCGAAACCTGGCATCTGTACCTGACGCTGTCGCTCAGCGGTCTGTTCCGGGCTTTTCAGTTCCCTGCCTACTCGGCGGCCACCACATTGCTCATCCCCAAGGAGCACTACGCCAGAGGTTCCGGAATGGTCCAGCTGGCCGGAAGTATCGGTGGGATCGCCGCTCCGGTGGTTGCGGCAGCTGCGATCGTGTGGTGGGGTCTCGGACCGATCTTCGTATTTGACTTCATCACGTTCCTGTTTGCGGTCGGGACGCTGCTGGCGGTGCGATTCCCCCGCGCGGAGCCGAGTGTTCGGCGAGGCAAGGGGATACGTGGTCTAACGCTCGAGGCGAAGGAAGGACTCGATTTTGTGCTCGAGCGGCGCGCCCTGTTCATACTGATGCTTTCGTTCCTCCTCGTGAACTTCACCTTCGCCTTTCAGGGTGTGCTGATCATCCCTCTCTTGCTCAACCTCACGACCGAGCAAACCGCGGGCATCATCGTGTCGCTTGGGTCTGCCGGAGTGGTGTTGGGGAGTCTCGTACTCAGCGCCTGGGGTGGACCGAAGAATCGGATCGCCGGCGTGTACGTTCCAATCGCAGCGATGGGAGTGGGCCTGGTGTTGATGGGGATTCGACCGGTCGTTGGCCTGGTTGTTGTCGGGATCTTGCTGATGAATGGAACCCACCCGGTGGCAGGTGGCAGCAGTCAGTCGATCTGGCAGTCCAAGGTACCCCCGGAGTTGCAGGGGAGAGTCTTCTCGATTCGCCAGGTGTCGGCCATCGCTGCTTCGCCCGTCGCCTTCTTGCTAGCGGGCGTGTTGGCCGACCAGTTCTTCGAGCCGCTGATGGATGACACCTCGGGTGTGCTCGGCACCGTGTTTGGAACCGGTCCCGGTCGGGGGATCGGCTTGATGTTCGTCCTGGCCGGGATCTTTGCCGTGGTGGTGGTGATAGGTGCTCTCAACCACCCACGAATCAAGAATCTCGAATCAGAGATCCCCGACCTGGAGCCAACCCCGGCGACAACCTAGGAACGAGGTTTCCTGTCAATCGAGGGTATCGAAAACGATAGGTTGCATTGACAGGAAACATCCGGGTGTTTTCCTGTCAATCGGGTACCTCGAAAACAGTACGCCGCATTGACAGGAAACATGGTTGGGGGGTCAGGCGTGGACGGGGGTTTCGGCCGAGGACCTGGCGCCGCGGAACATCAGTGCCGCTACCAGTGCGGAGATGAGGACCACCACTCCTCCGATGAAGAACACGCTCCGGACGCCGACCACTGCTGCCACGCCGCCGGCGATCGCCATGGCTGCCACATTCGAGGCCGTCGCCGCCGCGTTCAGTGCTGAACCCGTTCGTCCGAGTAGCTCTGGAGGGGTCTCCGTCTGGATGATGGTCGCGAACGAGGCCTGCAGTGGTGTCACGAACCAACCGACGACAAACAGCAACGCTCCGAGCTGCCACACATTGGACACGCCGGCGAACAAACCGACCACAATCCCCGCTGCTGCCAGGGCAATTGGGATGACGGTCGTGGGCTTGAGTTTGGCGGCCAGGACTGCAGCCAGCGCTCCGGCCAGGATCATCGAGGAGGCTTGTGAGGCCTCCAGCAAACCGAACCAGGTTTCCTTCAGCTCGAGTTCACCGATGACGAAGGGGACCAAAAGGGCGTTGACCGCACCCAACCCGAACATCGTGATTCCTGCTGCGACCAGCATGCCGGTCAACAGACGCGACCCGCCGATCACGCGCATGCCGGCCATGAACTCAGACAGCGCGCTCGTCTTGTCTGGCGACTGATCGACCGCCTCGATTGCCCCCGAAGTCCGAATCCTGGCAACCATCGCGGCCGAAGCCACGAATGTGAGGGCGTCGATGGTGAAGGCCACTTCGAATCCATCGAAGAGCCCGACCAGTAGGCCGGCGGCCGCGGTTCCGAGAACGCCGAAGAGCACTCGCGACGACTCGGTGATGGAGTTCGCCGCCATCAGTTTGTCCATCCCGACGATTCTCGGGAGCAGGGCACCTCTTGCCGGGGAGAAGAAGGAACTCACCGAGGCAACTAGAAAGGCAACTACGTAGATGATCCACACTTGATCGGCGGACCGAACCAGCAGGAACACCGGCACGAGCATCGCCCGGATTACATCGCTCCAGATCATCACCCGTTTGCGGTCCAGGCGGTCGACCCAAACTCCCGCACCGAGTCCAACGACCAGCATCGGCAACGACATCGCAATCAGAACTCCGGCCACACTCGCCGCGTTTCCCGTTAGGCGTTGGGTCAGGAACAAGAGTCCGAAGATTGTCAGGCTGTCCCCGAAGAATGAGATCGCCTGTGCCGTCCATAGGCGCCGGAAGTCCGGGATTCGAAGTAGTTCCTTGAGGTTGCTCAACCTTGTCCCTCCCTTATGTGAGTCGCTTGAAAGAGGGAGACCGGAAGATCGCCCGTGTCCTGTCTGAATTCCTCGAGGAGGGCTTCGATACGCCCAACGAGTTCGTCGAGTCGTTCGGGCGTCAGCCTCAAGTTGCTCAGCCCGAAGGTGCCGGTTCTGAGGCCGTCCGAAGGCTCGGGGCCGATGAGCCCGGCCTTGACCGCCCGGGCGAACCGAGTCTCCGCGTGGCGAAAGGCCAGTCCACTGACTTCTGCCACTCCCTCCGGGCCGTAGCGGTCCAGGAAGGCCTTGCTGGGTCTTATGGCTTTGCCGGCAATCTGGAACACCCGCTCTTTGAGGGCACCACGCGGCCGTTCCTCGACGACGCGGACGATGCCCTGTTCGAGCATCGAGTTGAGGTGGTAGTAGAGGCGGGTGACTGGTACGCCCAGTTCTTCCGCGGCCTCTTTGGCGCTGCGTGGGACCGCCAAGATCTCGGCCAGTTCCAGTCGTTGCGGGGAGATGAGGGCGTCGAACCCTTCGATCGTGTCGATCTCGAGGACTTCGGGGACCATGTGTTCGGACATGATCCCAAGATACATTCAAACGAATTGAATGTTCAAGCGATTCAAATAAAGGTGAGCCTGTTTGAATGACCTCTTACCGATCCGTCCCTTGCTACTTTTCCAATATGCAGCATCCCTTGTGTCCCGATTGCTCAGGTGCCGGAGTCCCGGTCGTGTGGGGCAAGCCGAGTGCCGAGACTCTCCGCGCACACGACCTTGGGCTGGTACGGGCGGGTGGGTGCATTCTGAGAGGATCCCCTCGATTCACCTGGTGGTGCGGGAACTGCGAGGCATCGTTCAGTGGGCCCGACTCGGCTCCGGAGATAACCCGGGTGCGCGAGTTCCTGGGTAATGGCGACGCTGGGGATTAGGCGGTCGGCAGCCGCCGGATCTCCTACGACTCTCGCACCATCGGTGCCACCTCGGTGCCCAGCATCCGGATTGCCTTGAGCACCTGTTCGTGCGGAAGGGTTCCCACACTGATGTGCAGCATGAAGCGATTGATTCCCAAAACATCGCGCAGGTGGAGGATCTTGCGGGCAACCGTCTCCGGGTTGCCCAGCACCAGCGATCCGTTCGGACCCCGCATCATGTCGTACTGGGCGCGAGTCATCGGGCCCCAGCCGCGCTCCCGTCCTATCTGGGACATGGCGATCGCGTAGGACGGATAGAACTCCTCGGCCGCTTGCTCGTTGGTGTCGGCGATGTACCCATGCGCATGAAGCGACAGGGGCACATCGACAGGATCGAAACCGGATTCCCGCAGGCTCCGTCGATGTAGGTCGGCAAACACGGCGAACCTGTCCGGGTCGCCGCCGATGATCGCCAGCGTGACCGGAAGTCCCCGCTGGGCGGCGCGGACGATGGAAGCGGGTGTTCCTCCCACGGCAATGGAGATCGGCAGTTGCTCGTGGCGGGGATAGATCGCCTGGTTCTCAATGGGAGGACGGAACTTCCCCGACCATGTGATCCGCTCTTGCTGGTGGATCTCGAGCAGAAGATCGAGCTTCTCGGCGAACAACTCGTCGTAGTCGGAGAGGGAGTGTCCGAAGAGGGGAAACGACTCGATGAATGACCCGCGACCGACCAGCAATTCGGCTCTCCCATCGGAGACCAGGTCCAGGGTGGCGAAGTCCTGGTATGTGCGAACCGGGTCGGCCGAAGAGAGGATGATGACCGCAGGGAGCAGCCGGATCCTCGAGGTCCGTCCGGCGGCGGCGGCGAGTACCACGGCCGGTGCCGAGGCGGCGAAGTCTGAGCGGTGGTGCTCGCCGATGCCGTACACGTCGAGGCCGACCGCCTCGGCGACCTCGACCTCCTCGAGAACCTGGCGGAGGCGATCTCCGTGGCTGATCGTCGAGCCGGTCTCGGGATCAGGGTGTGTTTCCGCGAACGTGGTTATGCCTAGTTCCATCGGGCGGCATTATCGCCGGGATCCTCGCCAATGCGTGAGGGGAGGTATTGTCGGCGTAAGAGAGGTGTGGCGACGATGACGAATGGATCTGAGCCGGTACGGCTGCGCAAGCCTCCTCCACCGTTTCGGCTGATGTCGGTGGCGGATGTGAGGCGTTTGAGCCCCAGAATGCTGAGGCTCACTTTCGTCGGTGCCGACCTACGGGACCTAAACGTCGACGGCCCAGCTGCCAGCGTTCGCCTGCTCATTCCCAGCCCGGGTGCAGCAGATCTCGTGATCCCCGAGTGGAATGGCAACGAGTTCCTCCTGGCCGACGGCTCGCGGCCGATCATCCGGACGTTCACTCCACGGCACATCGATCCGGAGGGCCCATCGCTTGTGCTGGACGTCGTTCTGCATGATGGCGGTGCCGTCTCGGGTTGGGCACAGACAGTGGAAACCGGTGCTCCGGCAGCCGTTTCCGGGCCGGGACGCAGTTACTCGCTCGATCCGGAGGCAACCGAGTACCTGCTATTCGGCGATGAGTCCGCCATTCCGGCCATCGGTCAACTAATCGAAGTCATCCCGGCCGGCACGTCAATTGCGGCTGTGATCGAGGTCTC
>JBLYYS010000146.1:0-19500 GCA_048550235.1 Acidimicrobiia bacterium
CGCCAAGAGCACCGACACCCAGGAGATACGCGAACGACGCGGCGCTAGCTGAGCACCGCCGGCGTGAGCCTCGGCACAACCAGGTCCGCTTTGCTCAACTGCTCGGACGTGTACCCGCCCCTCAGCACCGCGACGACCCGCATTCCTGCCGCGCTGGCTGCGGCCACTCCTGCCGGAGCATCCTCGACCGCGATGCAAGTCACCGGATCAACGCCCAAACCGGCTGCGGCGGCCAGATAGATGTCGGGCGCCGGTTTGCCCGAAGTCACCTCGTCCCCAGCCACAACTACCTCGAAAAACTTATCGAGCCCCGTCGATGACAACGACAGATCGAGTCGGGCTCGTGGGCTGCTGGAGGCAACGGCCATCTCTCTACCGCGCTCGCGCAAGAACTCCAGTGTGTCGGCCGCGTCCTCGAATGCCTCGAGATACTTCTCAAAGAGTTCGTGAACGCGCGCCGCGAGGAAGGGCCAGAAGTCCTCGTAGGAGGGAATCTCACCCTTGGCCGCGAAGTGATCGAACGCATCCCGCTCCGTCCGACCGGAGAGATCGGCAACTTCTTGATCGGATATCTCAACCCCGTAGGGGGCCAGCGCTTCCCGCCAGGCCGACCAGGCGAGTTCCTCGGAGTCGACCAGCACACCGTCGCAGTCGAAGATGATGGGAGCCATCACTCGGCGGCCCGTCTGCGAAGGATCTCGTTCACGAGCTTCGGATCCGCCTTCCCAGAGGTGGCCCGCATGACCTGACCGACAAGGAACCCGAGTGGTTTCATATCGCCCTCACGGATCTTGCTCAGGGCATCCGGATTGGCCGTCAGGACCGCTTCCACTTCGGCCTCAATTGCACCAGAGTCGGAGATCTGGATCAGATCCCTTGCGGCCGCCACCTCTTCTGGTGAACCTTCACCGTCCAGCACCCCCGCCAGGACTTCCTTAGCGGCGGTGGCGGACAAACGGCCGTCGCCCACCATGATTGCCATTTCGAGCATGTGCTCGGCGGTGATCGCCGATTCGGTGATGGACTTGTCTTCTCGCCGAAGGTAGGCCGTCGTCTCGCCGGTCAACCAGTTGGCTACCTGCCGGGGATCGGCTCCCAGCGCCACCGACTCCTCGAAGAGGTTGGCGAGTCCTGCTTCGCCCGCAACGAGAACAGAGGCGGCGTGGTCGTCCAGGCCGAAGTCGACATACCGGGCCTGCCTTTGGTGAGGTAGTTCCGGCAGAGCTGCCCGGATCTCTTCGCGGCGGGCATCCGAGACCACAATTGGCACCAGGTCGGGCTCAGGGAAGTAGCGGTAGTCGGAGGACCCCTCCTTCGACCGCATTCCGTGGGTAGTCCCGGCCTCCTCGTCCCAATGCCGCGTCTCCTGAACAATGCGCTGTCCCGCCTCTACCGCCTCTGTCTGACGGGCGATTTCGAAAGCCAATGCGCGTTCCAGCGATCGGAAGGAGTTCATGTTCTTGACTTCGACCTTGGCTCCGAGTTCCGTCGCACCTTCGGGCCGAATGGAGACGTTCGCATCGAATCTCATCGAACCCTCTTCAAGTTTGGCGTCCGAAACACCCAGGCTCTCCACCAGAGCCCGCAGTTGTTGCGCGTACGCCCGCGCTTGCGCCGGACTGTGGATATCGGGTTCGCTGACTATTTCCACGAGCGGAACCCCAGCTCGATTGAAATCGAGCAGTGTGGCTTCGGCGGAATGGATCCGTCCTCCGCCGCCAACGTGCAGGCTCTTGCCCGTGTCCTCCTCCTGATGGACGCGATTGATCTGTACTCGCGCCACCTCGCCGTCAACATCAACATCGAGGTGACCGGCCGAACACACCGGAATATCGAATTGTGAGATCTGATAGTTCTTCGGTAGATCGGCGTAGAAGTAGTTCTTCCGATGGAAAATGCTCTCAGGCTGGATAGTGCAGTCGAGAGCGAGTCCAATCTGAACGATCCATTCGATGGCTTGCTCGTTGGGGACGGGCAGGGCGCCCGGCAGTGCCAGGCAAACGGGGCAGATGTTTGTGTTTGGGTTGGCGCCGAAATCGGCCCGACAACCGCAGAACATCTTCGAGTCGGTCTTCAACTCGACGTGCACTTCAATTCCGATAACTGGTTCCCACTTCACGACCACACCTCCAGCATCGAGGGGCGCCGGTCGAAAGCCACCAAGTCCTCAACAGACCGTGCCACACGAAACAGGATGGCCTCTCCGAGCGCCGGCGCCATGATCTGAAAGCCGATCGGCAGGCCGTTCCGGTCGAGTCCGACCGGAACCGATATCGCTGGATCGCCCGCCAGATTGGAGGGAATGGTGCATATGTCCGACAGATACATCGAAAGCGGATCCTCGGTCTTCGCTCCGATCTGAAAAGCAGTGGTAGGAGAGGTCGGAGATACCAGAACGTCTACCTGCTCGTAGGCCGCCTGAAAATCCCGGATGACCAGCGTCCGTACCTTCTGTGCCTGGCCGTAGAAAGCGTCGTAATACCCGGCGGACAGAGCGTAGGTTCCCAACAGAATGCGGCGGGTCACCTCGGGGCCGAATCCCTCGGCTCTGGTAACGGTCATCATCTCTTCGACCGTTCGGCCTTGTCTGCGGAGTCCGTAACGCACTCCGTCGAACCGGCTCAGGTTCGACGAGGCTTCGGCGGGAGCAATCAGGTAGTAGGCGCTGAGGGAAAGGTCCAGGGAGGGCAAAGACACTTCGATCACCTCGGCACCGGCGGCGCCGAGGGCATCGACGGTTCTACGGAAGGCCGCATCCACGTCCGGTTCGAAACCCTCGCCGCTCAGTTCACGAACGATTCCGATCTTGAGGCCGACAACCCCATCCGCGAATCCGTCCCTGAAGCTCGGAAACTGTCCCCGATACGATGTCGCATCGAGGGGATCGTGAGAGGCCAATACCTCTAAAGCGGCGACCGAGTCGTCGACAGTCCTCGTGATCGGTCCGATCTGGTCGAGTGAGGAAGCAAAGGCGATCAAGCCGTAGCGGCTGACCAGTCCGTAAGTGGGTTTCATTCCGACTACTCCGCACAGGCTGGCCGGTTGGCGGATCGACCCGCCGGTGTCGGAACCAAGACCAACGATGGCAGACCCGGCAGCCACCGCAATGGCCGAACCGCCCGACGAGCCACCTGGAACACGATCGGTGTCCCAAGGATTGCGGCTGGGGCCGAACGCCGAGTTTTCGGTCGATGAACCCATGGCGAACTCGTCCAGGTTGGTCTTGCCAATCACAACCGATCCCTGGTCTTTGAGTCTGGCGACCGCCGTACCGTCGTAGGGAGGGATGTATCCGGCAAGGATCTGCGACCCTGCCGTCGTTTCTATCCCCCGGGTGACGAGGTTGTCCTTCAACGCCACCGGGATTCCCTGCAAAGGTCCGGCGTCACGACCGCCGGCAAAGGCATCGTCTGCCGTGTCTGCTGCCGCCCTCGCTCCATCGTGATCAATCGTCAAGTAAGCATGAAGTTCCGCTTCAGTCTTGGCCGCCCGATCGAGCACGTGGTCCGTCAGTTCCCGGGATGACACATCACCGGAGCGCAGTCCAGCGGATGCTTCGGCAAGCGTGTAGTCGGTCATTGCGTCTCCAGGTGAGGTGGTACCCGGAAGTAACCGTCCTCACTTTCGGGAGACTGCGCGAGCACCTCGTCCCGATCCAGCGAAGGGCGAACCTCGTCGGGACGAAACGCGTTGACCATCGGTAGTGGGCGAGCCGTCGGCTCTACCCCGGAAGTGTCGGCCTCCTGTACTCGGGCCGCGTGATCGAGAATCACTCCGAGCTGCGCCTGATAACCGGCCAGTTCCTCTTCACTCAATCCGAGCCGCGCGAGCCGCGCAACATGGGCGATATCGATGTCAATTGGCATTCCCAGAGTGTAGGACGACGGCTACCCGATTCCGTTGCTCGGCGCTCATCGAGACGCCGACGGCGTATCGTCCGCGGGCTCCCGTCCGGCTAGCGTGAAGGCGAAGGAGGAACGCATCGTGAAGCTGATATTCGCCGTCCACTGCCACCAACCGTTCGGTCAACTCGATGCCGTTCTCAACGAGGCAATCGATCGCGCATACAGGCCGTTCATCGACGTACTACAGCGCCACCCGGAGATGCGAGTCAATGCCCATTACTCGGGCCCTCTTCTCGAACAGTTGGATGATCACCCATCTGGATTACTCGACCTCCTCGTGGCTCTCGGCGATCAGATCGAGTGGATGGGGGGTGCGATGTACGAACCGATCCTTCCCGCCATACCGGTACGAGATCGGCTCGAACACCTCACCAGAATGAAATCCGCCGTCAACGATCGCTTCGGACAGGATCCTTCGAGTGCCTGGATCCCAGAACGCGTGTGGGAGCCATCGCTCGTCGACACGCTGGTGCAGGCCGGCTATTCGATTGTCCCACTGGATGATGTGCACTTCGAACGGGCCGGTGTTGAACACCTCGACCGTCCATACCTTGTGCATCACCTGGACCGGTTGATAAATGCCTACCCGATCGCAGTCGATCTGCGCTACGCGGCGCCCAGAGAAGA
Organism: Acidimicrobiia bacterium; assembly: GCA_048550235.1. GTDB lineage: Bacteria > Actinomycetota > Acidimicrobiia > Spongiisociales > JAHEDJ01 > JAHEDJ01. The sequence goes on from JBLYYS010000146.1 coordinate 4,533, forward strand.
GCCCGAAATCCTGGTGGACAGCCTTCGTCACCTGCACGAGCACAATCCCAACGGAATCGCCGTGCTGGCCGATGACGGGGAGAAGTACGGGCTTTGGACCGGGAGCCACGAGCGGGTCTACGGAACCGACGGCTGGCTCGATCGGTTCTTCGCCGCGGCTGAAGAGGCGGAGTGGGTGGACCTCACGACGTTTGAAACCCATGCAGCCGAACATCCGCCGACCAACCGGGCCTCCCTCCCACCAGGTTCATATCAGGAGATGACCGATTGGTCGGATGGTCGCTGGGAGCACTTCCTCGACAGATATCCAGAATCAGATGTCCTCTACCGGAAAATGCTGGCTGCGTCCAACCGGGCTGCACGGCCCAAAGCTCCCGATGAAGCAATCACCGAGCTACTCCGGGGACAGGGCAACGACGCGTACTGGCATGGAGCCTTTGGAGGGTTGTATCTACCTCATCTACGCGCAGAAACCCACCGTCGACTGCTCGCTTCACGACTGGCGGTCGACAAGGCCGGGCGATCGGGGCGCTCCTGGACGAAGGTCGACCGGTACGACTGGGACGCCGATGGCCGCGATGAGCTGTACGTCGAACTACCCGACCAGTCATGGGTCCTCGACCTGGACGACGGTGCACTCCATTACTACGACGACAAGCCGTCTCGATGGATGGTTCCAGATGTCGTAGCCGCCCACGTCGAGGATTATCACACTGATAGGTCACCGGCCCGATCGCATCGCTGGCTCGCAACCCGGACGCTGGCGATCGATTCGACTGCCGGGACTCTCGAAAACACCTCAGACGAGATGCCGCCGGGGAGATTCGAGCTGATCGAGGTAGACGCCGGCAAGGGTTCGGTCACGGTCACCTCGTCCTCCCATACCGGTCTCGTTACCAGGACCGTCACCGCTGAGAACAGATCGTTCGAAGTGGCCTACGACATCGAAGGTCTGCTCGACTACCGATTCGGGCCTGAGATCCCGATTGCAGTGTGGCGCGGCGTCGGCTGCCTCAGAGTCGACGGGGGCTCGTGGCTGGATCTCGACATACCGATGGAGTTGTCCGGGCATCGCTTCCGGTTCCGGCACGAAGGACGCGGCAATGAGATCCTGATATCGCTTCGTCAACCCGGTGCACTGTTTGTCTTGCCACTCACCACGGCCAGTCGGAATGAATCAGGCCAGGAGGAAATCCAACAAGGCGTGTTGCTCTGGCCGCATTGGGTTCGGCCGGCAAACGGCACCTACCGGATGTCTGTAGAAATTCTCGACGTGACCGATAGCCAAGACACCGATCCCGAGCAATTGGATACAGTGTGAAGATCCTCCTCGCCGCCTCAGAGTTCTCTCCCCTCGCCCGCACCGGCGGACTGGGCGAGGCGGTCGCCGGCATCGCGCGAGCACTAGTGGCAGCCGGACACGAGGTATCGGTAATTCTCCCCCGCTACCGCCACCTGCAGTCTCTGGGCACCGAGGCCGGTTCGTTGGACCCGGCCAAGGCGATCTATCACCACGAATACGGCGGTGCGGAAGTCCTCCTCGTCGACGACCCGGCAGCCTTCGACAGAGAGGGAATCTACGGAGACTCACCCGGAGAAGGCTACGACGACCAGTGGTGGCGCTTCGCCCGCTTCTCTGCCGTCGTCCGATCCATCTCGAAGGGCTACGACGTCGTGCATCTTCACGACGCTCATGCGGGACTGGCTGCACTGGACAACCCCTCTCCGACCGTATTCACTATTCACAACTCGGCCTACGGGATTTTCGGGCCGCTTGCTGAGACTGCCACGCTGGCAGGCGTAGACGACCGGCATCTGGAACCTGAAGCGGCACTCGAGTGGTGGGGCCAGGCCAGTTTCCTGAAGGCCGGAGCAGTAGGAGCGGACCGGGTGACAACGGTCAGCCCTTCTTTTGCCAGACAACTGACCACGGATGGGTCCGTGTCGGGCGGCCTGGACGGGGTCCTGCGGGCACTACCGCACCCCGTCGCCGGAATAGTGAACGGTCTCCATCCTGGTGAATGGGATCCACGCTCTGATCCGGCAGTGACGGCCCCTTTCACTCCCAACCGACCTTTCCCCAGGAAAGCCACCAGAGCGGCGTTGCTCGGAGAGGCCGGACTCAGCGATGGAGTTGTGTTCGGAAACGTTGGCAGAATGGCCGAGCAAAAGGGGCTACACCTTCTTGATCCTTCAATCGACCTCCTGGTGGAAGAGGGTCTCCGCCTGGTGCTGGTAGGCGATGGCGAACTCAATCCCATGGTCGACGCGTGGGCCGAGCGCCACCCGAAGGCCGTGTGGCACGCTCCGTATGAAGAACGTCTTTCCAGGGTCGTATCGGCGGGAGCCGATTTCTATCTGATGCCATCACGCTTCGAACCGTGCGGAATCGGTCAGATGTACGCAATGCGCTACGGAGCTCCGCCCGTAGTCCGATTCACCGGCGGACTCGAGGACACTGTCATCGACCTGGACGAAAGTCCGGCAGACGCGACGGGATTCGGGTTCCGGGAGTTCCGCCCTGAGGAACTCGTGAAGACTGTACGCCGGGCAATGCGAATCTTCCGCCGGTCCCGCGCCGAGTATCGACGACTGCAACGCAATGGCATGCTCACCGACTTCTCGTGGGGGGCGGCCGTACAGAACTACCTGGCGACATACGACCAGGCTGTCACCTATCGGCGGGAACGATCCGGGAGACTCTGACGTGTACAGGGTGATGAAGAAACTGGCGTTCGTCCTCGTCTTGTCGATGCTGGTCGCCGCCTGCTCGACCGACGACCCCCTGAATACGAGCACGACTATCGATCCGGGACAGTCGGCACCCAGCACAACCATCCCGGATGAAACGGTCCCGACGATCCCGGCGAGCACGTCGACCTCGGTCCCCCCACCCGAGATTTCACTGATACAGCCGCAGCTTGGGGGCGTTCTACTAATCGCCGACGGCGACTTCACGACCGGCGATGGAGATGTCTTCCTGGCGGGAGACGCGGACTACGGCGTGGCAGCCGCCTTCGACGATCTAGCCGGTGGTCTGGTCTACCAATACTCGATCACTCCCGAGCAGTACCCCGCGTCCAGCATCCTTCACCTTGCGGCGGGTCGGTCGGCACCCGACGTGGCATTGTCGGCAGATCCCGGACGGAAAATCAGGTTGCTCGATGTCGAATCCATCGACGGTAGGACCAACGTCCTGTTTCTCGAGGGCGCAGAGGACTCCGAGTTCGACTCGATACGACTGGCAGACTTGGCGGGCGGAGCACCGCTGGTGATCGCACTTGCCGACCCCGCCGCCGTACCCGGATCGGTGGGCGTGGCTCCTTCCGGGATCATCAATGGATCCCTGGCCGCGGATGGGGTGGCAATCGTCTGGACATACACCGATCCCGAAACGACGTGCAGCTACGTGGAAGTCCGTGAGCCCGTCGAAGGAGGCTCGACCACCTTCGGACCAATGCCCCAGTTCTGCGGGGAGAGAGATTTCACCCATGCCGCACTGTCCCCGGACGGCGGCAGGTTGGCTCTGGCCAGCGACACGCTGATCAGCGTGGTCGACACAGGATCTGGCGGCCTACTCACCGAGTGGCCCACCGCAGAAGTAGCCGGCCTCGACTTCGACGGCAGCACCGTGGTCGTCACCGGGGCCGATGGCATAGGATTGCTGCCGCTCGCCGGACAGCCTGCTTTCCACACTCTGCCAGATCCATTCACTTCACAGCTGGTCGTGTCTGCCCGCGGACCGGTAGAACTGGATGCGGGGGCATCCTTGGGCGGGATCACCGAGCTCTCACTGAATTGCTCGGCCGCAGGCATGGGATCAACAATCGAGCCTCAGGGCGGCCTGCCCGAACCGGTCGCCACAACACGGCAGGCGATAGTCAGCGCGGCCACATCATGCGATGCGGGGGCCCTGGCACAGGTGTCCGACGATCAAGTGGCGTCGAACTTCGGGGCGTGGTCCGACTCAGTCCGATACTGGCGTTGGAGAGAGCAGGACGGGTACGGAGTCCTGGCACGGATGGTCGACGTCCTCGCTCTACCGTTCGTGATTGAAGACTCGCCGGCCGGGCGCATCTATACGTGGCCGTCGGCCTTCCAGGAAGCACCCACAGATGCGGACTGGGACGCACTGGCTTCTGTCTTCAACGAAGAAGACATCGACCTGTTCAAGGAGTTCGGCGCCTACATTGGCATGCGGGTCGGCATCGCAGAAGACGGCACGTGGCTGTTCGCCCTCGAGGGCGACTGAGGGCAAGCTGTCAGCCTTCAGCTCTCAGCCAAGAGCTACCTGGACGCCCAATTCAGGACGCGAAGCCTCAGACCTGCTCAGTAGCCAAGAAGCGCTTCAGGTTTTCGAAGACGACGTGAACGTTCTCCAGCGGAACGTGCTCGTTGACCTGATGGGCCTGAGCCACGATCCCCGGCCCGTAGTTGACGGCGGGTACCCCGTGAATGGCCAATCTGGCTACATCCGTCCACCCTTGCTTGGCCGCGCGTTCGGCGCCCGTCACTTCAACGAGTTTGTCCAGATGCCGGTTTCCCGCCGGAACCGGAGCCGAAGGGGCGCGGTCGACGATCTCGACCTCATCGGCAGCCAGCGCCAGCAGTCGTAGCCGGCCGACGGCTTCTTCGGTCGTGAAGACCGGCGGGAATCTGTAGTTGAGGTTGACCTCGAACGATGGCGGGATGATGTTGTTGGCGATACCGCCGGAGGCTCTCGTGACGGAGAACACCTCCCGGTACTCCAACCCGTCGATGTCGAACAACTCGGGATCTCGCTGGTGAAGCTCGGCCAACCATGCACCAGCTTTGGTGACCGCGTTCTCTCCCAACCAGGGTCGGGCGCTATGGGCCGATCGGCCGATGAACCTGATCGTGGCGTTTATGGCCCCGTTGCATCCAACTTCGATTCGTAGGTCCGTCGGTTCCATCACGACGCCGAACTCCGCTTCGGTCAACCAGGGCACTTCTGTGAGTACACGTTCGAGGTTGTTGCCGGCGGCCGGGCCCTCTTCGCCGTCGTAGAACACCCCCACAACATCGAACGGTCCGTTCCGGACTTCATCGTCCTCGAGCAGGTGGACCATGACGGCGACGCCCGACTTCATGTCGGAGGTGCCGAGGCCGTACAGGAGGCCGTCCTGCGCGTAGGCAGTTGGTTGACCTTGAGATGGGACCGTGTCGATATGACCGACGAGCAGGATCAATGGTCTTCCCGACCGTCGACCAACGACCACGCTGTCCCCCACCCGGACTAGCTCGTCTTTCGCATACGAAGTTGCCAAGCGGTCAACCAGGGCTGAACACAGTTCGGCTTCGTGGCCGAGTTCGGAGGGAGTGTCGACCAACCAGATGAGAGTGTCGGTCAGGTTCATACGGTCAGCCCGAACGTTCGCAACGCGTCGTTGAGCGAGGTGCGATCGTCCGTCGATTCGGACCTGTGACCGATGATGTAGGCGCACTGAAGGTCGACGGTGCCGGCCGGGAACTCCTTCGGGCGGGTTCCCGGAACCACCACAGAACGAGCCGGAACGTGGCCCTTGTAGGTGACAGGTTCGCTCCCGGTAACGTCGATGATCGGAATCGTGGCGGTAATGGTTGTATTGGCGCCCAGAACAGCGCCTTCCTCGATCACCGCTCCTTCCGTCACTATGCAGCGACTGCCGATGAAGGCTCCGTCCTCGATGATCACCGGACGGGCGTTCGGCGGTTCGAGGACACCACCGATTCCGACACCACCCGACAAGTGGACGTTGCGACCGATCTGCGCGCACGAGCCCACTGTTGCCCATGTATCAACCATCGTGCCGGCTCCGACCCAGGCACCGATGTTGACGTAGCCGGGCATAACGACGACGCCCGGCTCACAAAACGCCCCGTAGCGAACGGTGCCGGGCGGCACCACCCGCACGCCGAAGGCAGCCAGATCTGACTTGGTGGGAATCTTGTCGTGGTATTCGAATGGTCCGGCTTCCATGGTCGTGAGTTCCTGGATGCGGAAGTAGAGCAGGATGGCTTCCTTGACCCATTCGTTGACGACCCACTCACCATCGACCTTCTCGGACACCCGTAACTCTCCACGGTCGAGGCGATCGATGGTTCGATCGATGGCAGAGCGAGCTTCAGCCAGACGATCGAGATCGGCGTATACCGCTTCGATCAATTCTCGGTCAGACACGTCGTCAACACCTCCACAGCGTGTTCGGATTCTTCCAGTGTCGGGACCAGGGCAAGTCTGATGTATCCCTCTCCCCCGGAACCAAAAGCACGGCCGGGCGATACCAGTACCCCGGCTGCCAACAGCTTCTCGGCGATCGCCGCGTCGTCTCCAACCTCGACCCACAAGTAGAGACCGGCGTTCGAAGCAACAACGGGATAGCCGATTCGTTCGAAAGCCGCGCGCAACACAGCCCGTTTGGCGGTGAAGACCCGCCTTCGCTCCGCTACATGCTCGTCGTCGCCCCAGGCGGCAATGGCTGCCGCCTGGACGAACTCCGCCGAAGCGGTCCCGGTTGAAGTGCGCAGAGCCCGCAGTGCCGAGATGGCTCTGGCATCACCGACGATCACCGCCGATCGATAGCCGGTCATTCCTGAACGCTTCGAGAGGCTGAGAAACGACAGCGTCCCGACGAGTCCGTCCTCAGCGACTTCGAGTACCGAGGGCGGCCGCGTCTCTTCGTATATGTCGACGTAGCACTCATCCGCCATCATCCACGTGTCGGTGTTGCGCGCCTTCTGGTACATGACCTCGACGTCGGCACGACTTGCCAGAGCCCCGGTGGGGTTGTGCGGGTAGTTGGTCCATACGATCGATGCCCGCTTCCATACCTCGTCGGGTATCTGCTCGGGACGCAAGATGAAGTCGTCGGACAATGCAACCGGAAAACCTTCGCCGCCTGCCAGTGCCGTCCCTCGCTCGTATATCGGGTATCCCGGAGTAGCCCAGATCACGGCATCGCCGGCTGAGGGGTCGACAAAAGCGAGCGGGGTCGAGAAGATCGCCTCCTTGGACCCGGAGGTCGGGAGGACGTTTCGGTCGGGGTCGACCTCAACCCCGAAACGGCGGGCGACATACTCGGCGACTGCCCGACGTAGCCGCGGCAATCCACTGGTCGTCGGATACTGGGAAACCACAGGTACGGAGTCGCGCAGGGCAGCCGGGATGAAGTCGGGCGTTGGCTCGCGAGGATCACCGACTGAGAAGTCGATGAGCGGAGTGCCCCGGGCGGCCATAGCCCGTGCCTTCTCCTGAAGTTCAGCGATCGGATATGACCCGAGCCGATCGAGAATCGGGTTCGTCTTCATGCAGGCAACGGTAGTCGCCGCAGCAGTCGACGGAGGTAGGCTCAACATAGGCGAACGCAGGTTGTGGATGCGTTCAAACTCAGAGGAGGATGCGGGAAGTGCCGGCGAACTTGACGCCCGCCTACAAATCGGCAGAGTCTGCCTACAAGCAGGCCGGTGATCCCAAGGAACGTCTCGAGCTCCTGCGCGAGATGCTCCGTTTGATACCGAAACACAAAGGGACCGACCACCTGCAAGCGGACATCAAATCGAAGATCAAGGAACTCACCGAGTCACTCACCGGACCGAAGAAGGGCGGGTCCCGGGGCGGACCGCCGACCTCGTTCCGGCCGGAAGGCGCAGGCCAGATCGCGCTTCTCGGTCCTCCGAACACGGGCAAGTCATCCGTGCATGTCCACCTGACCGGCTCCCACTCTGAAACGGGTCCGTATCCGTTCACCACGCAGTACCCCCAACCAGGCATGATGCCTCATCTGGACATCGCGTTTCAGTTGATCGACCTGCCGCCGATCTCGAGCCAGCATCCAATCTCATGGATCGGCAATACGCTGCAATCTGCCGATGCCTGTCTCCTGGTCGTCGATTTGGGTCACCCGGAATGTATCGAGGAGACCCTCGCCGTTCATGAGATTCTCGCCGAACGCAAGGTGCAGCTCACTGAGCGTTGGCCGTCGGACGGCGGCACGATCGGCGACCCGGCCGACCCTTTCACCCTCTACCTGCCCACGCTACTGGTGGCGACCAAGGCCGATCGCAGTAGTGACCCTGAGGCAGATCTCGATGTCTTCGAAGAGCTCACCGGATTCCGCTACCCATACCTCGGCATCTCGATCGAGCACGGCATCGGGGTGGATACCCTCGGCTCCACCTTGTTTGAACGCCTCCAGGTTGTTCGGGTGTACACGAAGGCTCCCGGCAAAGCACCGGATCTGGAGCGCCCGTACACGATGCGCAAGGGCCAGACCATCGAGAATCTCGCCGAACTGGTGCACAGAGACTTCGCCGCAGGCCTGCAGTATGCCCGGGTGTGGGGGGACGAGAGCTTCGATGGCCAGCACGTGGGACGCGATCATCTTCTGGTCGACGGGGACGTGGTCGAACTCCACATGTAACGGTTGGTGCCCAAGACCCGTACAATCGCCCGCCGTGAGGTTTTCTCGAGGTATTCAAGCACTGGTTGCCCTAGCCGTAGTGGCGGTGGTGGTGCTCGCCGTATCGTACGGCAAGGTGGATTCGACTCCGGGCGGTTCCCTGGTTCCGTCGGTGATCGAGAGCGTTCAACCGGCACCGGGCGACCTCGCCCCGCGCCAGTCGATCATCGAGGTGGACCTGCAAAGCGGCTACCACGCCGAGCTGTGGGTCCAGACGAACGCTGCTGCGGGAACCTGGCTGCGGATCCCCGAGTCGGAACTCGTCTTCGTCGAAGGAACCGGTGTCTACACATGGTCGCCTGGGCCGGGACGGGTCGTCGAGGAGTGGGAAGCAGGAGAACACACTCTTCGCGTCGTCTGGGACACCCTCACCGGCCTGCCCGACGTCGGCGAATACGAGTGGTCGTTCCGCTCCTTCTGAGTTTCCTGTCAATCGGGTGCACCGTTTTCGATACCCCGCATTGCCAGGAAATCACGACGCTGGTTCCTGTCAATGGAGCGTATCGATTGTGACCCCCCGCATTGCCAGGAAATGTGGAAACTGAATAGCCTGGTTGGATGCGTGCACCTGACTACTCCGGTGGCGGCCTCGTCAACCTGGCCGCCGAACTCGAATACCGCCTACGCGGAGAACACCTGTCACCGCGTCTGTACCCGGACCTGGCGGCCACGATCCCGGATGCGTCGACCTACGTATTTGTGCTGTTCGACGGACTAGGTGACCTGCAGCTCTCCCACCCGAACGCAGGGCCGCTGAGAAAGGACCGGAAGGCGGCGCTCGACGCCGCCTTCTCCACTCAAACCACGGTGAACCTGGCCACCCTGGCGACTGCCACTCCACCCTCCGTCCACGGCCTCGTTGGATACCTCCTACGTTTCCCGGATCGCGTCGTAAACACGATCTGGTGGTTCGACCTGGCCGGCCAGCCCGTCGAAATCGACTACCGGGCATTCCTACCGGCGCCCAACCTTCCTGAACGCTTGGCGACCGAGGGAATCGAGACTTTCGTCATCCAACCCACCGGCTACGAGGGAAGTCCACTGTCGGATGTGCTCTTCCGGACCGGGACGGCCGTGCCCTATCAGAACATGGAGGACGCGGTGCCGTACGCCCTCGAAGCTGCATCGCAGCGCGATCGTTTCGTGTTTCTCTATCTACCGCACGTCGACGCGGCAGCCCATGCAGAAGGGCAGGAGTCGGATTCCTACGCTTCCATGATGGAGTTCGTAGCCGATTGCTGGGCCGGCCTCACCGACAATCTTCCCGACCACGCGGTCGCCATCGGTACCGCCGATCATGGCCACGTAGACATCCCACCCGAGGGGAACATCCACATCACGCCTCCCGAAGGCGTGATCCTCCACGGCGACTCACGCTGTGTTTGGGTAGCAGGGGATATCGAAGCCGCACGCAACATGGCTGCGGATCTGCCCGTTCGGTGGGTTGACCGGTCAGAGATGACAGGATGGTGGGGACCGGAGCCGATCTCGTCTCCTGCGGCCGATCGACTGCCACAGGCGGCCATGCTGGCCGACGACGGTATCGCCATTCTCTATCCCGGCGATGAAGCAGTCCTCGTTGGGAACCACGGTGGTCTCAGCCCCCAGGAGCTGCGGGTTCCGCTGCTCGTTGCTCAGCCTTGAGTCCGCGCTGCTGAGAACTCCTGAACCGCGAACAGCAAGAAGATGATGGGGGCGAAACGGAATCCCCGGTCGTAGAACCACCATGCGGCGGCCGCTGCTACCACCAGGCCGATAACGGCTGCATGAAAGCGTCCCCGCCCCGGCAGAAACTTCTCGAGCACCACTGCCAGCATGTGCGAACCGTCGAGTCCGCCGATCGGTAGCCAGTTCAGCAGACCCCAGACGACACTGATCCAGACGAAGGTTCCTAGGAAGAACTCCAACCACAACTCATCCTGAAGGATGTTCCCCAGATAGACGGTGAATGGCGATTCGATATACAACTCGGCCTCGAATCCGAACACACCCGCCTGGATCAAACCGAAGACGCCCATTGCCAGGGCAACCTCGAGCCCGGATCCGGCTGCCGCCACCAGGAACCGCTTTCCTAGCGACCGATTCATCCACGGCGCACTCCAGAAGGTCGTTCCGCCGATTCCGTGGATCGTGATCCTGTCTACCGACCCGCCCAGACCTCTGGCAGTGAGCGCATGGCCGAACTCGTGAACCAGCACGGACAACAGCGCGGCAACCATCCACAGAGCTATGCCAATGCCCCCGAAGCCGGCGTCGAGCACGAAGATCGCCAGGATGAGGAAGGTGGCGTGGATCTGGAGCGGAAAGCCTAGGACACGGAATTTGAGCATACCGGAGCGAGCCTAGGTGGCCGGCAGGGTGGAGGGACCGCTCTCGAGTAGGTCCACGAACTGTTGCTCGTCGATGACAGTGACCCCCAGTTGGGCGGCCTTGTCCATCTTCGAACCTCCCGGCGAGTCACCAGCAACCACGGCGGTGGTTTTCCCGGAGACGGAACCAGTCACCTTCCCGCCACGCTCCTCAACTGCAACCTTGGCTTCGTCGCGGGAAAAGCCGTCAAGGGTCCCGGTCACCACCAGCACCACTCCGGCCAGAAGCTCGCCGACAACCGCTTCTTCGATTTCGTCGGCGAGTTGCACGCCACCACTGCGGAACTTCTCGATCAGCGGTCCGGTCTCCGGCGCCTCAGCCCAGGCGCGAACCGAGGCGGCAATCGTCGGTCCGATGCCGTCGATTGCCGCAATCTCCTCCTCCGATGCCGCAATCAGCAAGTCCACACTACGGAAGGTGCGGGCGAGCACGCGGGCGACGGTCCCGCCGACGTGGCGGATCCCCAGACCAATCAAGAGCCGGGCGATCGGTCGATGGCGGGCCTCCTCGATACCGGCCATCAGCTTCCCGACCGAAAGCTCACCCCACCCGTCCCTTCCGAGCAGCGCCTCGGGCTCCAGAAAGAAGATGTCGGCCGGATCGGAGATCAGGCTCTCCGAAATCAGCAGGTCAATCGTCTTGTATCCCATTCCCTCGATATCCATTCCGCTACGGCCGACGAAGTGCGCCAGCCACTCCCGCAGCCGACTGGGACACTCGAGACCACCGGTGCAGCGGGCAACCTTTTCTCCCGCCGGAAGCACGATGGGATTCCCGCAGAAGGGGCAATCGTCTGGCATGTTCCATATGGTCTCGCGGCCTGTGCGAACGGACAACACCGGACCGACGACCTCCGGGATCACCTCGCCGGCCCTGCGTACGATGACCTGATCACCGATCCGGACGTCCTTTCGATGGACCTCATCCTCATTGTGCAGCGTGGCATTAGTGACGGTTACGCCCCCTACGAACACGGGCTCCAACACCGCGTAGGGCGTGACCCTTCCGGTTCTGCCGACACCGACCTCGATACCCTTCAACGTTGTGATCTGCTCCTCCGGAGGAAACTTGTAGGCAATGGCCCACCGTGGAGCCTTAGCGGTGAACCCCAGTTCGGCCTGTTCGGCCAGCCGGTCGACTTTGATGACCACACCGTCCGTCTGGTAGTCGAGCCGGTGGCGGGCTTGTTCGGTTTCCATGACGTACGCCTCTACTGCCGACAAATCATCAACTGCCACCGAGGCCGGGTTCGTGCGGAATCCCAAAGCAGCCAGGTATTCCATCGTCTCCCAGTGACGCTCGAAGGCGGGTCCGCCCGCAACGAAGCCGAGTTGATACACCCAGACCGATAACTCGCGAGAAGCTGTGATCGCCGGATCCTTCTGCCTGACCGATCCCGCGGCCGCGTTGCGAGGATTGGCAAAAACCTTCAGGCCGGCATCGAGCTGAGCGGAGTTGAGCGCCTCAAACGCACTGATCGGGAAGTAGATCTCTCCCCTAGCCTCGAGAATCTCGGGCGGGTCTCCGAAAAGCCGGAGTGGCACCGCGTCAATCGCCCGAACATTGGCGGTGATGTCTTCTCCCGTGCTGCCGTCGCCCCGAGTCGCAGCCTTAGTCAATAGTCCACGCTCGTAGGTGAGAGAGACGGCCAGACCATCGATCTTGAGCTCACACACATAGCCGCTCGGTGCCTCCCCCAGCTGACGGGCGGACCGTTCCTCCCACGCTTCGAGCTCTTCGGTCGATTCCGCATTGTCGAGGGAGAACATCGGCTCACGGTGCGCCACCGGAGCGAACAGGTCCGATACGGGGGCACCGATCCGTTGGGTGGGTGAATCCGGGGTTATGGACTCAGGGTGAGCCGTCTCGAAGGCTATGAGCTCACGCACGAGGGCGTCGTAGTCTGCATCGCTGATCTCGGGTTCATCGAGCACGTAGTAGCGATGTGCGTGATGGCGAATCTCGTTCCGCAATCGCTCGAGTTTCACGGTGTCCATAGCTCGGCCATTTCTCCGACGACGGTATGCACGGTTCTGGCCACAATCTCCGCCTGGCCCTCAGTGAGCCCGGCCAACCCGCAGGCTGGTGCATACAGAGCGGATGACACCAGCGAAGCCATGTCGGCGCCCCCCATGACCAGCGTCCCCATCGCTCTCTGCAATCGTGAGACGAGATCACGGGGAGGTGAACCCATCGAAACGGGGGCCACACCCCACATGATTCTCGTACCGGTACCGGTTGCGGCAGCTATAGCCTCGTGGGCAGCATCGAAGCGCGGGCCCAGAGCATCGATATCCCATGAAATCCAGGATGGATTGACTGAAGCAATCAGGTTCCAATCGGTCGGCCCGCAGCAGTGGATTCCCGGCCGCACATCCAGCCCGCCGACCATGCTCTCCAGCAGCGACCGGACGGTGTCTACTTCCATTGGGAAAGACCTCGCCAGCAACCCGGACAGAGCGGGCTCGTCGAGCACCAGAATGATCTCGGTGTTCGGGAGGCGCGCCGAGATAGAAGCGAGATGATCGTTCACCCGCTGTCTCAGTTGGGAGATCAGGCATTCGAACAGGTCCTCACCACCCGGATGTCCCACTGCCAGCATTGCCATCGCCAGCGTCACAGGACCGGTCACCTGAGTCTTAACGGCCTCCGTGTCGGGCGGAAGCATCTTCAGGAGAGTGTCGTAGCCGACGAGCGCTACCGACCGGTCCCCGGCCGGGACGCCGTACCGCAGGCCCAATTCAGAATCCACGAACCCACAACCGCACAACCCATCTCCCCATTGTGGGAGCATCCGTTCGGCCGGGTGACGGTTGGGAAGTTGCGGCAGGTACGGAATGGTCGTCGTGTCGAGCACGAAGAAGGCGGCATCCACCGGATCGAGATGGGGAAGAGAGCCGATGCCCGTGATCATGACGCCACGATCGTCCCGCCGCCAAGTACAACATCATCCGAGTAGAAAACGGCTGCCTGCCCGGGGGCAATTGCCCCTGGTGCCTCGTGCAACTCAACATCGGCGTCTGAACCAATGGGGGTCACAGAAGCACGAATGGGAGCGGACTTGTATCGGACCTTGACATCGCACACACCGGGCGCCGGTGGGGTCCCAGACACCCACGTCACGTCGTGAACCGAAAACTGCGTCGTAGCCAGATCCTCCTTTCGACCAAGGGTGACGGTGGCGGTTCCGGGTTCAATATCGATGACATAGCGCGGCTCGCCCAGCGCCACCCCCAATCCCTTCCGTTGACCGATGGTGAAATCGACAACGCCGTTATGACTAGCCAGCCGCTCCCCATCGGTGTCGACCACAAAGCCGGGCTTTATCACGTCCGCCGAATGCTCCCGTAGGAAGTCCCGATAGTCACCCTCTCCCACGAAACATATGTCCTGGCTGTCCGGCTTTCCCGCTGTGCGTAGCCCGAGCGATTCCGCATGGCTTCTGGTTTCGGTCTTGGTCTGCTCACCGACAGGGAATCGCACTCGGGCAAGCTCGGACTGGCCGAGCATGTAGAGCACGTAGGACTGATCCTTGTCTGGGTCGACGCCGGTCAGTAGCTGCCAGCCGGCATCCGTCCGACGAGTTCTCGCATAGTGACCGGTGACCAGCACATCGCAATCGAAATCGGCTGCCTGATCGAGCAATCGCGAGAACTTGACCGTCCGATTGCACTCCACACATGGGTTGGGTGTTCGGCCGGCTAGGTAGTCACCAACGAAGCGGTCGACAACTCCGGACATGAAGTCGTCGGTGTAATCGAGCACGTAATAGGGAATGTCGAGCTGGGCTGCCACCCTCCTGGCGTCTTCACTGTCGGAGACTGTGCAGCAGCCTGCTGTCGGTGCTTCCCCGTTCGGCCCCTGCCAGAGCTTGAGGGTGGCCCCGATTACGTCATGGCCTTCTTCGACCATCATCGCGGCTGCCACTGAAGAGTCGACACCTCCGCTCATTGCCACCATCACTCGCGTCATCTGAGACCCTTTGCAGCTGCAATGACGATCGCCGCGGCCTGATCTCCGTCTTCCGGTCTGGTCGACCAGCCAAAACTGAACCGCAGACTCTGGCGCGCCCGTTCGTCATCGAAGCCCATAGCGGCCAGAACATGCGACACCGTCGCCGCGCCCGATTGACATGAGGA
>JBLYYS010000147.1:0-2761 GCA_048550235.1 Acidimicrobiia bacterium
ATGGCCGGCCTACACGGATACTCCAAACACGAGGCTGAGGATCGGTCCCGGACACTGCTCGAGATGATGGGCCTAGCGGGACGGGCCAAGGAGCAGGTCAAGAAGTTTTCGGGCGGGATGAAGCGGAGGCTCAGCATCGCTATGGCTCTTGTTTCCGAGCCCCAAGTGCTGTTTCTCGATGAGCCCACCCTTGGTCTGGATCCGCAGTCGAGGAGAGCGATCTGGGAGCATATCGAGGCGCTCAAGGGCGAGACGACGATCGTTCTCACCACCCATTACCTCGAGGAAGCCGACGCGCTCGCCGATCGGATTGCGGTGATCGACGAAGGCAGAGTCGTGGCGCTGGGAACCGCCGAGGAACTGAAGGCGCAGATACTCGATAGACCGGTGACGGTGGTCGAAGCCGACAACATCCCCGATGAGGCGATTGAGGAGTTGCGCAACGTCTACCCGGAGGTGAAGGCGATCGAAGGCGGTGTCGAGATCGAGGCGGAGGAGGTCAGCCTTTACGAGATCGAAGACGTATTGCGGCCCAGGGGAGTGGTCGTGCGGTCCACATATCAACGGCAGGTCACCCTCGACGATGTGTTCCTGCACCTGACCGGAAAGCAGTTGAGAGAATGAGATCGCTGGCTCTCGCCAAACGGAACTTCAAAGAGACGCTTCGCGACCCGTTGTCGCTGGGTTTGACCATCGGGCTGCCCGCCGTGTTGCTCCTGGTTCTCCAAGCATTCGGAGAGTTCGAGGTTGTCTTTCAGGCGACGTCACTGACTCCCGGGATTGTTCTCTTCGGCTTCGTCATGCTGATGTTCAGCTCGGCAATGATCCTGTCGCGGGACAGGGAAAGCGCTCTGTTCGCGAGACTGTTGACTGCTCCACTGCGGTCGACGGACTTCGTCGCCGGGTATTCGCTGCCCTATTTGCCCATCGCGATCATCCAGGGGATTGTGCTCTTCATCATCGGCGCTTTCACAGGCCTGGAGATGAACGGGAATGCCGGGCTGGTCTTTCTGGTCCTATTCACCATGGCGATTCTGTACATCGGCCTTGGGATGATGCTGGGGTCGGTGCTTGCTCTTGCCCCATTGTCGGGTGCATATGCCGCCGTACTCATGTTGACGATCTTCGGGGGCGCGTGGATGGACCTGGAGAAGATTGGCGGAGCATTCGAGAGTTTCGGAAATGCACTCCCGTTCGCGCATGCGCTCTACGCCACGCGAGGAGTGATGGTCAACGGTGATGGATTCAGTGAAATCGCGACGGACTTCTACTGGGTGCTCGGTTACACAGTGGTCATCGCCGTTCTGGCGGTTGTCCTGTTTCGGCGCAAGATGGTCGAGTAGTAGCCGGCTCACCGAGGTCGCCATGAGGCGCGAATTGAATACGCTGGAGTCCGGCTACGACGATCGTATTCGCGCGTAGCCGGACCCACTTCAGGTGACGGCGGACCTAGCTTCCCTTGCGGGTTGGGGTCTCTACGGCAGGCGGCTGCTGGTGCTTGTCGCAGGCGCAAGCAGGAACAGAGCAACCCTCATCCTCGTTGTGTTCCTTGCGTGGATGACCACAGCCGAGGCAGCGTTGCCTGCCCCCGTCGATCCTGCGGGCAAGGCCCGGTTTCAGCGTGAGCGTTCTTTCGCGATGTTGACGTTGAGTGCACGACCATCGACGTTGGAACCATTGAGCGCCTCGATGGCAGCGTTCGCACCTTCAGAGGTGGCCATCTCGACGAAACCAAATCCCCTGGAACGACCAGTTTCGCGGTCGTTGATGACCTGGGCTTTGGTGACCTCGCCATGGGCGGCGAAGAGGGTTTCAAGATCTCCAGAGGTCGTGCTGAACGCGAGATTCCCCACGTATACATTGTTGGACATTGTCTGCTCCTTCCGAAGCGTGATCCGTCGGGCTAACGCCGCCTGAACTGCCTAAGGGTGTTAGCGCGCCGAAAATCGGCGAGAACAAAGCATGCCCTGCGGTGGCTCCACCTGACGGGACGTTGAGGTGGAGCATTCGTGTACGCGATGAAGCGCACTATTTGTATTCAGTGTAGCCATCACCGGTCGTCGTCGGTCTCGAGACCTAGTTCGACGAAGATTCGATGGCGCTCTTCTTCATAGAGATCGTCGGAGAGATTGCCGGCTGCTCTGCGTTCGCTGAGCAGCCGGAATTCCTCCATGAGGGCGTCTTCGTTGGGTGCGTCCTGCGTGGCGGTTGCTTCGGCAATCGATTCGCGACGCAGCCGTTTCTCCTCTTGACGCTCTTGGCGAGCGCGCTCGCGCGCGCGTTTCGCCATACCTTCACGACCTCGTTGGGCCATATTTAGAGGGGCCGAACGTTGACTGCCTCTGGGCCCTTCCGGCCTGCTGCCGTTTCGTACTCCACCGACTGGCCTTCGCTAAGGGTGCGATCGCCGCCCCCCACGATGTTGGAAACGTGTACGAACACATCGTCTCCATCGGGGTTGGTAATGAAGCCGAAGCCTTTTTGATCGTTGAAAAACTTGACCGTTCCTGTGATTGCCATGGTCGACCTCCTGGTCGTGCGCCGTTGCCGACGCATCGGGTTGGCACCCGTATTCGATTCCCGCAACGACGTAGGTCGCCGTGTACGAAGGAAGGAACTGAGAATATCGATTCCACACCTTGTTCACCGCCGACTCGTCAGGCATTCGAGCAGCGGACTCCTGGGAATCTGATGAGACGAATGGTCGATAAGTTGCCTGAGCAACCAGCGACACCGCGAGGTCCGGAGTATTCCGGACCAC
>JBLYYS010000148.1:0-7691 GCA_048550235.1 Acidimicrobiia bacterium
CACCCAGCAGAACCCGCGACCAACCGATCGGTACCCACCCCCAAGGGGAAGACCATCTTGGGAGCAGTACGCTCCGAAGCCACCCGCCTCAACCGATGGACATTCACCGGAATTGGGGCGGGTCTGGTTGCGCTCTTCGCTCTCGTTGGGACAGCGATCGCCTTCATCGCCGCTGAAGGACTCCTAGACGGCGCCGCCCCCGCACCCGGCCTCGGCAGCATCGTCGACCCCGCAACACCACAAGGCATTGTCGCCGGGCTCTCGATGTCGGCGAACATGATCGGCATCGTCGCCCTGTCGCTCTGGGCGGCCGCCGCTGCCACCGACTACAGCACTGGATGGATCCGGGTCATGGTCCAAGCCGAGCCACGACGCTGGCGCCTGCTCACAGGCAAGTTCCTCGCCCTCGCCGGATTCACCATGGTGGGAACACTCATTGCCACCGTCGTCAGCGTCGCCGCTGCACCAATGTTTGCCTCGGCAACCGAGGTCTCCACCGAACTGTGGTCAGAAGGCATCATCGGCACCATCGCCGCAGGGTGGGTCAACCTCACCATCGCCGTCCTGGTCTGGGGCATCATCGGCTTCGCCGTCGCAACAATGACCCGGTCCGCAGTAGTAGCCATCTCCGGAGGCATCGGCTACATGATGGTGTTCGAAGGCATGCTCGGACTCGCCGCAGAGGACGCCACAACATACCTGCCCGGGAAGGTGCTCAGCTCGATCGTTGCCGGCGGGACCGTCAGCCTCGCATACGGCGCAGCGCTCGCCCTTGCAGCAACCTATGCAGTCATCGGCGGAGCCATCGCGGTATACATATTCCACCGACGAGACATAACCTCCTGACTGGCGATAGCACTGTCAGTCATCATCGTGGATTGGCTCCGGTCGTGGTGAATGAGCCGACCACCCGTTTCACGCCGATCAACAGATATGTCGCCATAACGCCCGCGTCACCAGACCACGCAGAACGGCACGTATTGAGCGGGTCCTGGTTCTCGCGAGGGTTTAGGGGACCGGCCACTTCCACAGATCCTGCAACTCGCTAACCAACGGAAGCACCGTCCCCCATGGCTGGTTTGTGGGATCATCTCGTAGGTAGCCATCTATGCGCCCGACCAGAGCCAGCCGCTCTGTGGAGGCGAACAGGAGCTCGATGCAAAACCTCGGTGTTGTCGGAACTTCCAGCAAGAAGAACGAAAAGCGGATTCCCATCCACCCTGATCATCTACCGCGCCTTCCAGAGGAATTGCGGCGCCGGTTGATCTTCGAAGAGGGCTATGGGACTGCCCTAGGCATATCGGATGATGAGATCGCCCGGCAAACCGGTGGCATTGCGACTCGGAGCGAGCTGTTGGCGGACCTTGGAGCGGTCGTTCTTCCCAAGCCTGAGGTGGAGGACCTCGAGATTCTCCGTGAGGGAGGCCTCCTGTGGGGATGGCCGCATTGTGTTCAGCAGCGGGCTCTGACCCAGGTGGCGATCGATCGGCGGCAGACCCTCATCGCCTTCGAGGAAATGTTCGTCTGGGGGCCCGGTGGATACGCCGGCCGACACACTTTCTACAAGAACAACGAACTCGCCGGGTACTGCGCTGTGTTGCATGCACTGCAGTTGAAGGGCATCGACGGCCACTACGGAGACCAACGCAAGACCGTCATCATCAGCTTTGGTGCGGTGAGCAGGGGGGCGATCTATGCACTCAAGGCACGCGGGTTCAGGGACGTCACTATCTGTATCCAACGCCCCGACCACGAGGTGCGCGAAGAGGTACCCGATTGCGAATACGTCCGCATTCGGCCGAACACCGAGGGTGATGCCCGGCAAGTAGTCGTGGAGCACGACGGCACCGAACGACCCTTTCTCGACCTGATCGGTGAGGCCGACATCATCGTGAACGGGATCTTCCAGAACCCTGATCAGCCGATGATGTTCGTCACCGAGGATGAGATTCCCCGCCTCAAGCGGGGTGCCCTCATCGTCGATGTCAGCTGCGACGAGGGCATGGGATTCTCTTTCGCCAAGCCAACCACGTTCGATGATCCGATGTTCAAAGTGGGACCGGTCGACTACTACGCGGTGGACCACACTCCTAGCTACCTGTGGGAGAGCGCCTCCCGTTCGATTTCAGCGGCCCTGCTCGTTCACCTACCGACCGTCCTGGCAGGTCGCGACGCTTGGAGTGAGAACGAGACGATTCGACGAGCCATCGTTATCGACGAAGGTGTGATCCAGAAGCCGGCAATCCTTTCGTTTCAGGAGCGGCAGACGCAATACCCCCATGAACCCCTGGCTCCGGACCGGCTCTGACCGGAGGTGTCCCAACAGCACCGCTCGCTCTCTTGTTCCGGCCGACCGGGTCACCTCACCCGAGGCGGAGTTCATCTGGGAGCGGGAACCACCTCAGGTGCTCGAAGTCCGCTGTGACGTCCGGCATACCGAGTGGACTCGGCAGGTCCGCCTGCGCTTCGCCGAGAATCGTTCGAGCCTCGTCCAGGTAGCTCGCCAGCTCGTGCTCTTCGGTCTCACGTCGCCGGTGCGGCCACGCCATCGAACCGGCCGCATAGGAAACGTCGAAGAGGCTCATCGGTGCTTCTTTGACCGGGCAGCGGTGTCTCCAGAGGCCCGCGGTGGGTTCGAACCGGTAGAGGGGCAAGAGTTTCCACCCCTCCTCCGCGACCAGATGAACAGCATCGAGGATGTATTCGAACACCGAATCCGAGATGAAGTAGTTGAAGTTGACCCGTATCCAGCCTGGCTTGATGCCTTCGCATCCCCTGTCGATTTCTCGTTCGAACTCATGCGATTTGTCGATGTCGATACCGAGAAGCCGGTGGCCGTAGGGACCGGCACATGAGCATCCTCCCCGCGCTTGGATCCCGAAGAGGTCGTTGAGAATGGCCACCACGTAGTTGTGGTGCAGGTACCGCTCGCCGTGTCGGACAACGAACGAAACGATCGACAGGCGATCGGCGTCGTGATTTCCGAGCACCTCGATATTGGGATTGCCCTCCCACGAACGAATTGCCTTGCGAATGAACCGCTCCTCGCGCTGACGAATCTCCTCGAGCCCGACGGCGTCCTTCAGCTGAAACACGAGTCCGGCTCTGATTGACTCGACGATGGCCGGGGTCCCGCCTTCTTCCCGGTGTTCAGGGTCTTCGAGGTAGTGGTGGTTGTCCGGATTGACGAACGAGACCGTTCCGCCGCCCGGGACATCGGGCACCCGATTGGAGAACAGGTCCCGCCTGGCGATGAGTACACCGGGTGTCCCCGGGCCACCGATCATCTTGTGCGGCGAAATGAAGATGGCGTCCTTGTAGGCGAGGTTGCCGTTGTCGGCAGACCCCATCTCGATACCGACGTAGGGCGCAGCTGCGGCGAAGTCCCAGAAGCTCAGCGCTCCGTGGTCGTGAAGGATGGTGCTGACCGCATCCCAATCGGTGAGGATGCCGGTCACATTCGAGGCCGCGGAGAACGACCCGATCTTGAGCGGACGGTCGGCGTACTTCTCGAGTGCACGTACCAGGTGGGACAGATCGACATGCCCGTCGGCGTCCTCATCGATGGTGACGACATCGGCGATGGACTCGCGCCAGGGGAGTTCATTCGAATGGTGTTCGAATGGACCGATGAAAACAACCGGTCGGGACTGCGGCGGGATGTTCTTGCCGAAGTTGTACTTGTCTTCGAGATTCGAAGGGATGGTGATGCCGAGTACGCCGACCAGTTTGTCGATGGCGCCGGTTGAGCCGCTACCTGTGAAGATCACGGCGTGTTCGTCGCCGGCCCCTGTGCATTGCCGGATCATCGTGCGGGCGTCTTCGCGGAACCGGGTGGTTTGGAGGCCTGTGCCGGAAGACTCGGTGTGCGTGTTGGCATACAAAGGAAGGACGGCTTCCCGGAGGTAGTCCTCGATGAAGGAGAGCGCCCGTCCAGATGCGGTGTAGTCCGCGTAGATGACCGGTCGGGTTCCGAATGGGCCTTCCACAACATCGTCTTTGCCGATGACAGAATTCCGGATCGTGGTGATGAGCGGATTGCTTTGCATTACCAGCAGATAGTAGGCGAAGGGGCGGGCGCGGACCGTGGGCTTGCAGATGACGACATCGCCGTTCGGGGCTACGCTTCCGGTATGGCGATGAGTTCTCGTTGGTGGTGGTCCGCGATCTGAGCGGGTCCGCGCGCGAGTCGATCTATCACGCCGGAGCCCCTGGGCCCCGGCGTTTCTTTGGGAGTAAACAGTGAGCAAGCAAACAGTCTTCTCGGGTATTCAGCCCACCGGTGACGTGCATATCGGCAACTATCTGGGTGCACTCAGGAACTGGGTTGCCCTGCAGGATGAATACGACACGATCTACTGCGTCGTCGACCTGCATGCCACCACGGTTCCGTACGACGCGAGCGAACTGCACGACAATCGGGTTTCGACCGCCAAGCTATTGATGGCTGTCGGCGTCGAACCTTCCCGGTCGCTGCTCTACTTCCAGAGTCAGGTACCGCAGCACGCGGAGCTCTCCTGGATCCTGGGCTCGATGACACCCCTAGGAGCCCTCAACCGGATGACTCAGTACAAGGAGAAGGCGGAGAAGGCCGGACAGATGCTCGGTCTGTACTCCTACCCGGTATTGATGGCGGCAGACATCATGGTCCACAAAGCCCACGCGGTTCCGGTCGGCGACGATCAGACTCAGCATCTCGAACTGACGAGAGATCTGGCCGAACGATTCAACAATCGGTTTGGCGATACGTTCCCGATTCCGGAGCAAATCACGCCCAAGCGGGGCGCACGGATCATGTCGCTACAAGATCCGACCGCCAAGATGTCGAAGTCGGATGGTGATCCGAGGGGATCGGTCCTGCTTCTGGATTCTGCCGATACGATCGTGAAGAAGTTCAAGTCTGCCGTCACCGACTCAGAGCGCGAGGTCAGTTATGACCGCGAGAAGAAGGCCGGCATTTCGAACCTGCTCGACATCCTTTCGATCTACACGGGTGAGAGCGTCGATGCGCTGGTCGATGAGTACGCCGATGCGGGTTACGGGGTCTTCAAACAGGCGGTGGCCGATGCCGTGGTGGAGGGATTGGCGCCGATTCGTACCGCCTACAACGCTCTCGATGACCAAGAGGTGAGCAGGATCATGGCGCGCGGCGCGCTGGATGCGAGAACACGTGCCGAACAGGAGATGGCCGACGTGCGAACGAAGGTCGGCCTCGGCGCCTAGGCGGGCGCCTACTCCAGCGTTGCGAAGTAGTCCGCACCGGCGATGAAGATCACCAGCCACAGGTTGAACCCGGCGTGGGTGAAGATCGCCGGGCCCAAGCGGTCGTGTTTCAACGTCAACCAGGCCAGGGGCAGAGCTACCAGGAATAGCTGTGGGATCAGCAACCCGAACTGGAGGAGCCACTGTGGATCGGTGAGATCGACGGAGAAGATGTGTAGGGCGGCGAAGGTGATCGACGAGACCAGGATCGTTGCCCGGACGCCCATCCTTCGACGCAGCGAGCGAAGCAACACACCTCGGTAGGTGAGCTCTTCAACAACCGGTGCCGCCACGGCCGCGCTGAGCGCCAGCGCAATCACGGCGATGAGGGGTAGCTCTGCTTCGGAGGCGACGTCGATGATGGTCTGGCCGGAGTCCTCGAGGTTCGCCAGCTCGTAGATGGGGAAGAACAACATGGCCAATGCAAACTGCAGGGCCAATCCTGTGAGTGTGTAGAAGAGGTCTCCCGGTTGGATGTCGAAGCGGAGGCCCTCAAAGAGCGTGGTGTTTCGCCTCCGGACTATCCACGCGATCACCGCCAGTTGCCCGATGTACTGAGCCGGCAAGAGCACGACTACCGAGAGGACGACCTCATCGGCTTTATTCGCACCGACTCCGGCGATGATCCCCGAAACCACCAGCGCAGCCACGAAACCCGCCAGGACGACCAGTGCGACGTCGCCAAAAGTGAAGCGCGGCTCTGTTGTCTGCGTGGGTACGGATGGATCGGTCACGATCCGAAAGGGTAGTTGGACTCGGGACCAGACAGTCGCGACTCGCGCCCCGTGACTAGTGGTACCGTGGCCGAACCATCCGGGTGGAGGTTCTGATGGAGATCGACATTGGCATTGGCAAGACCGGTCGCCGGGCGTACGGCTTCGATGACATCGCAATAGTCCCGAGCCGTCGGACCCGCGATCCCGACGACATCGATATCAGCTGGCAGATCGATGCGTTTCAGTTCGAACTCCCCATGATGGGCTCTGCCATGGATTCGGCGATCAGCCCTTCGACCGCCATCGAGATTGGACGCCTGGGTGGCCTGGGTGTGTTGAATCTCGAGGGTCTCTGGACCCGGTACGAAGATCCTGAGGCCTGCCTAGCTGAGATCGCGGAGCTTCATCCTGAGAAGGCGACCAGGCGGATGCAGGACATCTACCTCGAACCGATCAAGCCGGAGTTGGTCGGTCGCCGGGTCGAGGAAATGAAGTCGGCCGGCATCGTGGCGGCCGCCAGTCTCACGCCTCAGCGGGTCACGGGTCTATACCAGCAGGCACTGGAAGCCGGCCTGGACATCATGGTCATTCAAGGCACCGTCGTGTCCGCCGAGCACGTATCGAAGCAAACAGAACCGCTCGACCTCAAGCGGTTCATCGCCGAATTGGATGTTCCGGTCATCGTCGGGGGTTGTGCCTCGTATTCGACGGCGCTCCACCTGATGCGGACTGGTGCCGTGGGTGTTCTGGTTGGAGTTGGACCCGGTGCGGCCTGCACGACGCGCGGTGTGCTCGGTGTCGGTGTGCCTCAGGCGACGGCTATCGCCGACGCGGCGGGCGCACGTATCCGGTACCTGGACGAAACCGGTCGGTACGTACATGTCATCGCCGATGGCGGCATGCGCACCGGCGGTGATGTCTCGAAAGCTATCGCCTGTGGGGCGGATGCCGTCATGATCGGTTCGCCGCTGGCGTCGGCATCAGAGGCGCCCGGGGGCGGTTCGCATTGGGGAATGGCGACGTTCCACCCGACGCTGCCCAGAGGTGCCCGCGTCCAGGTCGGCAACCTGGGAACGCTCGAGGAGATACTGACCGGGCCCGCTCACGAGAACGATGGGCGTCGCAATCTGTTCGGTGCACTGCGGGTGTCGATGGCGACGACCGGCTACGCGAACCTGAAGGAGTTCCAAAAGGCAGAGGTGATGGTGGCCCCATCGCTCCAGTCGGAAGGAAAGGCCCTGCAGCGGTCGCAGCAAGTCGGGATGGGTTGATGGCCGACGAGTCGGGCGCGGTCCTCGCAGGTCAAGCATCCACCGGGGATTTCGATCGAGTCCTGGTTATCGATCTCGGCGCGCAATACGCCCAGTTGATCGCTCGGCGGGTGCGCGAGGCCCATGTTCTCTCGGAGATCGTCCCTCGCGACATCACCGTTGAGGAGATCAAAGCCCGGCAGCCGGTGGGAATCATCCTGTCTGGTGGCCCTGCCTCGGTGTACGCCGAGGACGCCTATGCCATCGACAAGGCGGTATTCGAGGCCGGTGTTCCTGTGCTGGGTATTTGCTATGGACACCAGCTCCTGGCTCATGATCTGGGCGGGACGGTTGAACGAACAGGTACCGCGGAGTACGGGAAGACGGCTCTCGAAGTCACTGGTGATTCGGTGCTGTTTGCGAATCTGCCGGTACGGCAGGACGTGTGGATGAGCCATGGAGA